>RFIL01000318.1 GCA_003695285.1 Calditrichota bacterium | reverse complement strand
TTTGGAACTCATCACGTCATAGGCACCGCCATAAGCTTTTCGTAAAATAACGGTGATTTTGGGGACCGTTGCTTCACAAAAGGCATATAATAGTTTTGCACCATGCTTGATGATCCCGCCCCATTCCTGTGCGGTTCCAGGGAGAAATCCGGGCACATCCACAAAGGTAATCAATGGGATGTTAAAAGCATCGCAGAAACGCACGAAACGCCCGGCTTTAATGGAAGAATCAATATCCAACACCCCGGCCAGTACCATGGGTTGATTGGCAACAATACCCACCGGGTAACCATTGATTCTTGCAAAACCAACCACGATGTTCTGGGCATAGTTTCCATGCACCTCAAAGAAATTTCCGTCATCTACCACCCGGGTAATAACGTCTTTAACATCATAGGGTTTATTGGGGTTGTCCGGAACAATGGTCAGAAGTTCTTTATCCATCCGGTCCGGTTTATCTCCCGGAGGGATATAAGGCGGCTCTTCAGCATTGTTTAAAGGTAGGTAGCTCATCAGTTTTCGAATCTGGAGCAAACAGTCCACATCATTTTCTGCTACAAAGTGAGCGACACCACTTTTGGTAGCATGGGTCATGGCTCCACCAAGTTCTTCAAAAGTCACTTCCTCATGGGTAACCGTTTTCACCACATTAGGGCCGGTCACAAACATATAACTTTTTTGTTTGACCATAAAAATAAAATCGGTGATGGCAGGAGAATAGACCGCTCCACCCGCACAGGGTCCCATAATCGCTGAAATTTGCGGGATAACACCGCTAGCCAATGTGTTACGGAGGAAAATGTCTGCATAAGCGCCCAGGCTTACCACCCCTTCCTGAATACGGGCACCTCCGGAATCGTTCAGGCCAATGACAGGAACACCAATCTTCATTGCCATATCCATCATTTTACAAATTTTCTGCGCATGTGCCATGGATAAACTCCCACCAAAGACCGTAAAATCCTGACTGAAGATGCAGACTGTGCGACCATCGATTTTTCCGATTCCGGTGACAACACTGTCTCCAAGATAGCGTTGCTTATCCAGACCGAAATCATAGGTGTGATGCCGCACCAGCATATCAATTTCTTCGAAGGTTCCTTCATCGACCAGGGTCTCAATACGTTCCCTGGCAATCATTTTTCCCTGCTCATGCATTTTTCGAATTCGTTCCTCTCCCCCACCCTTGAGTGCTTCCGCCTGTAACTGGCGCAATTTCTCAATTTTTTCAGCCATGGTTGTCCACTGTTGAGTGTCCTTCTTTGCCACGGATATCAACCTCCATTCATAAGTTTTACGGTATGATTCGTTTTATTGGAACATTGCACTACTTCAGATTAGACTGAATTGCTTCAGGTTTTTCACGACAATTGAAAATAATCAAAATAAGAAAACTAGCATACGAATTTTTTAAAAAAGCACATTTTCTAATTGAGGTCGGAAGTGGGTTTCTAAAAAATGGGAATAGTATTGGTGCATAAGATTTTTGGAAGTAAGTATCATAGAATGCTCAGGAAACACTCTTTTCGACATCATTAATGAACGCACTTTTCCAATGAGACCTATTTTCCTCACACTTCTTATTCTGACCGGCATTTTTAGTCTGAATCACAGGATTTTAAACCATTCCCCGAGGAATTGACTCACACTCCCCCAGAACTTCGACAGCATAAGTGGAAGAATATCCTGGTAAGATAAATCGCCTCCCTCTTATGGAAAATGACACCATTTGTCATTTCATTTATACTGGAGAGGCCAGCCGTGTGACGCTACCCTGCGACGCCAACGCCTTGAAGTATGAAGGATCTAAATCTTGCCATATCAAACATAGCAATTTCGGGTATTTGACGCTTACCTTTGAACCAGATGCCGGAATAGAATACAAACCGGCAACTTCTGAAACCGATTGGGTGACATTTTGCTATTTGTGTTTCCGAAAAGATAAGCTGAAGGATGCACTGGCATTTTATGGAATAGCTCTCAGTGGGAACTGAAACGATGTCGGCAGGGAAAAAACTTAATGCAGGGTACCATCAAAGACGGTTTCAATCATCTTGCGGAATTCAATAGGTTTTATGGGCTTGGAAAGAATATAATTAACCCCCAACTGTTGTAAATCCTCAACCAACTCCTGGTTTAATTTGCCTGAAACAACCATAATAGGTAAAGTGGGGTTGATTCTTCGGATTTCATTGATTAACTCCAGCCCATTCAGATGCGGCATGGCGATATCAGTGATCAGGAGATCATACTTTTGGTGTAGCAATTTATTGAGCGCTTCACCACCATTATATACCGTTACAACCTCAAATCCCTCTAACGTAAGCCAGGTATCAATACTCTTGCTGAGGTTGCGGTCATCTTCTGCAACTAGTATCTTTTTCATAAACCAGGACAAAAATTTTCCCCCCAGAGTGCATGTTTGTGTTATCAATTATAAATTGAAGCAAAGGACTTGCCAATGACATATTTACGGGGTCGCTTTTTGCCAGTTCTTTCCTTCTATCCTGGGGGTTGAATTTCCATAATGAATTTAGTCAATGATTGTGTAAAAGTTTTTTACAATTCATTTTCGTTAATCTGATATTCCTCTAATTTGTTATAAAGAGACCTTCTGCTGATACCCAGAATGGAAGCTGCTTTTAGCTTATTTCCACGGACCGCCTTTAATGTTTGAATAATCATGGTTTTTTCAACCTCGGATAAAGCAACACCCGGTTTAAAGGTAATATTTACCTGGGAGATGCTGGGTTTGATAATATTGGAAGGAAGGTGCTTAATATCAATCTGATCTGTAGCGGTTAAAGCTGCTCTCAAAATAATATTCCTGAGCTCTCGAACATTGCCCGGCCATTGATACTTTTTCAATGCTTCCATCGCCCGAGGGGTAATGCCGATGATTTGTTTATTCAATTCCAGATTAAACATTTCTCGATAATAATTGGCTAGATAATCGATATCTCCTTTTCGTTCCCGTAAGGGTGGAAGATCAATGGCATATACATTGAGACGATAAAAAAGATCCTCTCGGAATCGATTTTCTTCAATCATGGATTCCAACTGCTCATTCGTTGCGGCAATGATGCGCACATCCACATTTATTGGGCGATTACTACCCACCCGTTCAATCACACTGGTTTCCAGCACTCGCAATAAGCTGATCTGAATTTCGGGCCCCATGGTTCCGATTTCATCCAAAAACAGGGTACCTTTATCGGCTTCTTCGAATTTTCCCTTCTTATCGGAAACCGCACCGGTAAATGCGCCTTTCAAATGCCCGAATAGTTCAGAAGCAATTAATTCCCTGGGAATGGCACCGGTATTTACCGCCACAAAGGGCCCATTTTTTCGGCTGGAAAGTTGATGAATCGCCTGTGCCACCAGTTCTTTTCCGGTTCCGCTTTCTCCCACAATAAGAACCGGTATATCGGTTTTGCTTACTTCTCTTATTTTTTTGTACACCTGCTGCATGGGTTTACTTTGACCCACCAGATTGGCGAAATGATAATATTTCTTTAGTCGCTTCTCTTTCTCACGTGGGGATAGTTCGGAATCGCTATCAATGGCTAAAATACTCTTTACTAAATCTGTGAGCTGTTGAGGTTTTATCGGTTTAGTGATGTAATTAATGGCACCGGATTTCATCGCTTCTACAGCGTGCTCTATGGTTCCATAACCGGTGACCATGATGACTTTCATGGATGGGAAATCGGATTTCAACTGCTTCAAAAAGCGCAGACCATCCATTTCGTTCATTTTATAGTCTGTGATGATCAAATCATAAATTTCTGTTTCCAGTTTTTCTATCCCCATCCGGCCATTTTCCGCCTCATCTACAGCAAATCCTTCATTTTCTAGTATTGCAGCCATCCCCTGACGTAAATGCTCATCGTCATCCACGATAAGTATTTTATAACGTTCCATCTACCTGTTCCTCTCTCTTAATTTTGGGAAGTTGGTAACTCCACATAAAATGTTGTTCCACTTTCCGGTTCACTCTCAAAATAGATCCTTCCGCGGTGGGCTTCAACTATTTTTCGAGATATGGCAAGACCGATCCCACCGCCACTTTCCTTTGTCGTAAAATATAATTCAAAAATGCTATCCTGTAAATCCAGAGGAATCCCATGACCATTATCTTTCACAGAAATAACCACATATCCCTCCTGAAAATAAGTTCTTAAATTTAGCTCTCCACCCTCTGGCATTGCATCAAAACTATTCAAAATTAAATTCAAAATCACCTGCTTTAATTGATCTTTGCTAATTTTCACCATTGGAAGATTATTTGCAAAGTCATATGTCACATGGATATTTTTTTCATGTGCTTGTTGCATTACCAGATTCAACACTTCATCCATTAGCTTATTGATGTGTTCATAGGTTAAACCAAATTTTTTACTTTTGGCAAGATTAAAAAATTGATCAATAAGGTTCTGTAACCTTTCTACCTCAGCGTTCAATATATCGAGAGATTTTTTGATTTTTTGAACCTCTTCCTCATCCTCCACGTTTTTATTCACCAATCTCTCGACAATGGCTGTGTGCAAAGCCAGGGAACTAAGAGGATTACGAATCTCATGAGCGATGCTGGAAGCTAATTGAGAAATGACGCCGTACGTCATACTCCTTTGAAGACTCTGTTCTAACTCGCTGAGGACCTGGGTGTTTTTAATATAAAAAGCCACTCCCAGGACATGTTCACCATTCTGGAATGGTTTGGCGGTAACTTCTGCCCAGATGGGTTTACCTTTCAGTACCTCCAGTTTTAAGTGCTTTTTTACTTCGGTTATATAGGGGTCTTTTGCTCTACGGTAAATCTCCACTAAACGAGGATTTTTTTGTAATACTTCATATACCCCACGATGAGCACTGGAACTCGTTCGCACTCGGAAAATATCCAGAAGATACTCATTATACGTGAGGATGTTCATATCAAGATCAATAATCAGTAAACCTTGATTTAAAACCCGCAACATCGAGGAAATTTTACCCTCAGACTCGTGATAACTTCTTCCCAGTTCTTCTGCCTTCTGGTAAAGTTTGGTGAGATCCGTAAATACGTTGGAGCTGGTCTTCTTTTCAACAACATCTTCTTGATGAGGTGACCGGTCGGGAGCATTTTCAGAAGATTCCCGGGAAATACTGGCCTCTGCATTCCCCCGAAAATGACGTGCTATAACCAAAAACAATCCAAGCGAAAAGAACATTAGTAAATAGGTAATCGTTGAAATTTGTTTTTTTTGTTGCTGATGGTGATAATATTTATCATTGGTAATTCGAGCCCGAAGGTGACCTTTAAATTCACTATTCACGATTAATGGGATTAGAACATCCAGGGTTTCGATATTATGAATATCATCAATAATTCGATTCAAAATTTTATTCTCCAGGGTGGACAAACGCGCGATTTCATCCTTATCTTTGTAGGCCTTATCCTCTTGTTTGGGATCAGTGCTGACAACAATACGATGTTCAGGATCTATCAGATAAATAGACTGGATTCGAGAATCACTGTTGCAAAAACGTTTTAATAGCTCTCGCGTTGAATTCCGATTATACCGATTCAGATGAGTTAAATCAAATTTATTGGTAATGATTGCATTTTTCACCTGCTTGGCTAATAAAAGGGCGGTGTTATCAACACTCTCCCGATAATTTTCTTCCACCCAGTTGATAACCACCCACTTGATTGTCAGAAAAGATAGAATAATAATTCCACTAGCCAGAAGGTGATATTTCCAACGAATGAAAGATCGAAAAGTGGGGGTAACAATTTTGTAAAGCACTTCTTTAAACACCAACTGTACCATAATTTTTATTTTTAATCAATTTCATGATATAAAAAGGATACACATACAACAATTTAAAGATATATTCACGGGAGGTTAAATATACATTGCTTACTCTCCCCAGATGTGAGCGATATCCCATCCTTATAGATAGAAAACAGAAGTTCATGAGTATTGGCCAGAAATAATTTTGCTATCCGGTTCCCTGGATATAAGCTTATTGATTCTGTTTTTCAATCATCGCCTGAATATCTTTCACCTTCCTCTGGAAGCGATGGTTGTCAGGGTTTTGTTCCAATAATTGCTGGAAAACCTTAAGAGCTTCTTTGAAACGTCCCTGGGCAATATAGATCTCACCCAATGTTGGAGAGAGAATCGGTGGCTCACCTATTTGAAGGTCGTCACTGCCCTCCGCAAAAGAATCCTCTGGTGTTGGGGGTGTGGTTGGAGATGTAGATGGTGGGCTGGTAGGTGTCCTCTGAATGGCTTCAGAATCAGTTTTTTCCTCTGAAGTGGAAGGTTCCTTTTCGATGGTATCAATCAATTTTTCCTCCTGTTGCTCAGAGATAATATCTTCAACAATGGAGCTAAAATCCAGCAATTCGTCATCACTTTCATCAATACTGGTCTCCTCCTCGGAAGTCAGGGCTTCTTCACTAACCCCGGTCTCATTAATGGAATCATCCCGACTGCTAATATTCTCCCCACTGTTTTCTTCAAGGGAGGAAAAAATTTCATCCAGAGCTGCACTGATGTCTTCATCATCTTCTTTGTCTTCAAGATGTTTATTTTCCGGAAATTCTATTAAATCAATATTGCCGAATTCATCCTCCTCTGTCTTCCTCTCTTTTTCATCAAAACGGGTTTCAACAGACATCTCGCCCAACGTCTCCTTAAACACTTCTTCAACTTTTTCATTCAAATCCAGAGGTTCATCCTCCAATTCTCCACCTTCAAACAGCTTTTCAAAACTTTGATCTTCTTCAGAAGTCGTTTCCTCAGTAACCTCTTCCCCCTCTAATGGTTCAGTCTCGATATAACCAGTTTCGTCTTCCCGTTCAAATTGATCAAACTGCAACATTTCCTCTTGTTGCATTTTAGCTACGGCATCACTATCAAATGAGTCCTGGAGATAATAATTCAGAAAACAATCAGCTGCCTGGCCTTTGTGATTTAACTGTTCGTGAATTTCACCCAATAGTTTCCAGGCACGGGGATTTTTTTCATCTTTATTCAAAGATAAGAGTAGGTGTTTCTGAGCCTGGGCCAAATCCCCTTTTTGATAATAACAAAGACCTAAAACATAATGCCCGAAAGGATAATTGGGGAAATTTTGCATCCCTCTCTCAGCCAGAGAAATCGCTTTTTCGATCTCGCCCGTTTCGATATAACGGGAAGCTAAAAAGGAAAAAGCGAGGGAATAAGGATTACTGGCAACAAAATTTTCTAACTCTTTTGTTTCAAGAAAAACATTCATTTTCAAATCCTTCTGTTTTTAGCTGGTTTTAACAAACATCTAAGTAATTCAGTTTTACCAGGCTGCGATTGTTTTATTGACAATCTCTTCCACAATTTTTTCAACCGCAACATCTAATGCAGCCTCTCTTTCCGCAAGATCACCGGTTCCACTGACCACCCCGAATTCAGAAATATTGCCACTCCATAAAGGCTTATTGCTCTGTTGATTTAAGCATTCCACTTTAACGGTTAACACCAATTGTTGTTCTTCGACTAACTCTTCCTGAGTTATAGAAGTACTTCGGGTTTGAATACTTAAAATTGAGCCTTTAATAACAAGGTCTGCTTTTTTTGGATCATCAATCACCGTTAGGGTATTGTCATTTACAAAAGCATTAACCACATCTTCCGTCAATTTCTCCTGTAATCCGACCCACCGTTCTCTACTTCTGTCTTCGAACAGTTCAACCGAAATGGTTTTCAGATAAGAAGGTAAAGCTCCTTTAAAAGAATATTTAACACAACTTGAGATGGCAACTAAAGTTAACAAAAGAATGCCAAAGATAAAAGATTTATTGTATACCATATTCTTTAATCTTTCGATAAAGAGTCCGCTCACTAATATTTAATGCCCTGGCAACTTTTCGGCGATTTCCCCTGAATTTGTCCAACGCCTTTTCGATCATCTCACGTTCCATTTCATCCAGTGGTTTTACCTCGTCATTGGACGTTCCTTTGCTTCCGGTTGGGGAAAAGCCCTCTGTCATCAGATTATCAATACGATGAGAAAGTTGCATAATCGCAGATTTCATTTCCTTTATTTCTATTCCTAATGAAACCAATGCCTTATAAATCAATTCTCGTTCAGCTTCCTCCACACTCTGCTCAATCGGCATGGGTAACATAGAGGTTGGAGTTACGCTAATTGGTTCTTCATAATGGGAAAGATGTTCTCTCACCAAATCCGGGGTGATGGGGTGCCCCTGAGCAAGCACTACCACTGTTTCAACAAAATTCTTTAACTCCCGAACATTGCCAGGCCAGGAATATTCTTCTAAAATCCTCATGGCTTCAGGGGTAAAACCACCAAATTTCAACTTTTCTTTGGTCACCACATCGTTAACAAAATATTCCAATAAGATAGGGATATCTTCACGTCGCTGACGTAATGGAGGAATATATAATGAAACCGCTTTCAATCGATAATAAAGGTCTTTGCGAAAATGCTTTTCTTGAACCATCTGCCAGAGATCGCGATTGGTGGCTGCAATCACCCGGACATCAACCTTGCGTAATTCACCACTCCCTACTCGCATGAATTCTCCGGTCTCTAACACTCTTAACAACTTTACCTGCGTTTGAAGGGGCATCTCACCAATTTCATCTAACAATATGGTGCCACCATCCGCCAGCTCAAAATATCCTTTTTTGCTGGCAATAGCACCGGTAAAAGCACCCTTTTCATGACCGAATAATTCGCTTTCCAGAATACCTTCAGGAATTGCACCACAATTCACAGAAACCATGGGTTTCTCTTTTCTGGGACTTAATTGATGAATCGCTTTGGCAAAAACTTCTTTTCCTGTTCCACTTTCACCAGTGATTAATACTGATATATTCGTCGGTGCAATTGAGATGATCAACTCAACCAGTTCCCGTATGGCTTCCGATTGCCCAATAATCCCAAGTTCTTCCTGAATTTTTCGATACTTATTCAGTATAGGCACTTTCTCACCTCCATATTTCAGCAATTTTAAAGTTACGGTATTCGCACAATCAAAGCAAGTATTATAAGGGATAATCAAATCATGGTTATCTATATCAAAAATAAGATATTATAAGAACCAAATCCACATATACATTCAACCATTCTGGGTCACAGGTGTTTCATTCTTTGAAAGAAACTTTTCATCTCTCTCTATTCATTTAATTTCCCAAACAATAAAGTGGGAGTCCAATGGCATGTCATCAGACCTGGACCAGTAGAGTTAGAATGTTAAAACCAAAAAACAGAGAAAAAAGATATCTAATGCTCTAAAATCATCCTGTTTTAACAATGTATGATTGGAAAACCTGCCCAAAATAACATCAAAACTGTGTCCATTTTAATAATGCACAGTGGAGTTTATGGAGGAATGATATTAGAATTTTTTAAATTAGAAAATTCTAATATTGGGGTTCATCT
>RFIL01000317.1 GCA_003695285.1 Calditrichota bacterium | reverse complement strand
TTCTCGAAGGTTTATCGGCTTTTTCAGGTAATACTCCGCGCCCAGATTCAGGGCATCCACCGCCGCATCATAATCCTGATAGGCGCTCATAATGATGACATGCACTTCAGGATATTTTTCCTTTACCCACTTCAGAAACAAAATCCCATCGCGATTGTCAGCATCTTCCTCCGATAGGCGAACATCTACCAATGCGATGGGTATATTATGATTCATTTTATTTTCGGCATCTTGTAAATTCAATGCAGCAACGATTTCAAAATCCCTGCGCAGAGCACGAGACAATGATTCCACATATTCCTTTGAGTCATCTAAAATTAAAACTTTCATAAAAACCGCATTCTATACAATTAATTTGCCAGAAAACTATTTTAATCTAAAATATGGATTAATCCAACTTCTCAGCTATCATAGACAAATTGCCACAAATCAAACGTGACAAAAAAAGCACCCAGGGTGTGATACAATTATCACATCCTGGGGTTCCCTACTATTAAAATAATCAATTATTCAAACCAACATCTCTCCTGGCTGCGGCAATCCCTATGATAATTCCCGTCAACACATCCAGTAGTGTCATTAAAGTGAGTATAAAGAAAACCGGAGAATCACATAAAGAACTATAGAAAAAAAATAAAACATATACAATAAAAACCAATGCTGAAAGGACATGTTCAATTACAGCAGATGTGTTGGTATAGGTTGACTTAAATATTTCAAAAAACAACAAGATAAGGCCTAGGGCCAGAAGAAAATTTCCTACGGTGAATTCAACGGTTCTTTGAGAAGGCAAAGGAAGCGTAAATAGAACCTGCTCCAAAATACTACCGTCACTATAGTAAAAATCATAATAGGCTAATGCCAGGTATATAAAAAACATTATAGTGAATAATGGTAAATACCTAAAAAGTCTCATGTCTACACCTTAAAAATGAACCATTTTCACATCATTATTAAGCATAATTCATACCATTTTCAACGAATACAATTATTCTCAAGATTCAAACTTTTTTAGCTTTATTTCTATCCCTCACTTTCCCACATCCGAATCAGTTCTTCCAAATTCCCCACCATCTCCATCCCGGCATGGTTGCCGAGGTCTTCCAGCACCAATTTGCCGTTCGAGAATAAGCGCACCTGCACCTCACCATCCAGGGTTTCCGCTATTCGTCGGGTCATGCCCTGTGGGGTGGGAGCATGGAGCAGCCCCGCCTTATCTGAGCCTCTTGCCTGCATTTCCAGTCGATGGGTTTTATCCTGCACGATCCATAACACCTCTTTCTCTCTGAGTTCCAATCGGGTTATTTTCGCTCCCGTATAGGTGGCAAAGCGATAAAGATGGTTCTGATGCCACAACCCGATGATAAATCCCGGAAATGCTCCTCTTATCCAGGGGATGATGGCAACCGAGGCGGTGAGACTGGTCCCGACAGTACTGAAATGATTGCTCTGCACCCATATCCAGGCTGAAGGAAAAGCTCTTCCCCAATCCTTTTCAATATACCCCCGCCCGCCGGTAAAATCAATTTCCCGTTCGTTGATTTGCAATTTCCCCACAAGAGCATGATCCAGGCTGACCACCCCGTGATAGCACTGCATAAACGGCGCCCAGGCATACCACCCCATAATCCCCGGCGAACGCAAAGTGATGGGCCAGGGAGTTACCCCTTTAAAGGTTAAACTCCCGGAAACCTGCAATCTCTGACTCTTCAAATTCAAGTGAATGGAACTATCGGTGAAGCGATTGTCCCCAATGGTAAAATCCAGTTGGTAGGGGGTATCCTGAAAGGCTTTTAACGGAAAAGTAAACAAAGTGACCTCACCCCTCTGCCCCTCAAAAAATTGAACAAACGCCTGAGTGGATTCAGGCGTTTCTCCCAGAAACAATCCCGGGATGACCGCGATGCGATGTTGGGTGGTGGAATCGACCAATTTGTAATACCACCCCTCAAAAAAAGGGGGTTTCTTCCCTTTGCCATGATATGCCTGGGGTGCTAACGTGCTGCGAATAAAATGAAACATCCTGCCTCTTTCCCCTGAAATTGGAGATTTATCGCACTAAACATTTACTGAACGAAACAATGTACCGGAGCTCTCTTCCTCTTTAACCACACTCCTACTCTTTGAGATAAAAAGAAGGTTACCTGCTGCCTCTTAATATTAACAAAAAAAGATTCATCTCCCGGGGTTATTTTTTGAATTTCACAAAATATGTGATTTTTTCCCAAAAATTGGTTCGTATATTAGTTTACTTAACGGTGTAAAGGAACATCCGCAAAAAAACCTAATGATAGCAATATTAGTGTAAGGGAAGTAACAATGCACTGGATTTTATCCATATCCATTTTAATAAGGCTTATCGCCTTGGGGTGGTCTATCTATTATTATCATACCCTCCGGGATCGACGGATTTTTCTCTTTACCACCATGTTTGCCCTCATGGCTCTCCGACAGATTTTCACTTATTCCGTGTTGCCGCCGGCTGCTTTATCATCTATTGATTTTAGAGAACTACCGGGTCTGTTGGTCTCCCTTCTTGCTTTTCTGGCCATGGTGTTCATCATTCGGCTTAACGATGAATTAATTCAGCAGACTAAAAAACTGAAACAAACGGAAATCCAATTTCAACGTTTACTCAACTCCGTTCGGGATGTGGTATGGGCTGCCACGCCCGATGGTAAGATTTTTTATATTAACTCTGCCGCTGAAAAAATATATGGACGAAAAGCGGAAGATTTTCTCGACCATCCTGAACTCTGGCTGGAATCGGTATACCCGGAGGATCGGGATATTGCGGAAGAAAGTGGCAAAATTTTATTGGAGAACGGATATGTAGAAAGCGAATACCGCATTGTCCAACCCGATGGTCAAATTCGCTGGTTAAATGATCGGAAAACCCTGATCTATGATGAAGAGGGGAAGCTGATACAAATCGGAGGTATTGCCACCGATATAACCGAGAGGAAAAAGGCGGAAAAAGCCCTTCAGGAGAATCTTGAATACACCAACCAGCTCCTGCAAACCACCCTTGATGGTTATATTCTCGCCGATACAGAGGGGCAGATTGTGGATGTCAATCCCTCCTACTGCCAAATGGTCGGTTACACGAAAAAAGAATTACTGCAGATGAACATTCGGGATGTGGAAGGACAGCTTACGCCTGAGGAAATAGAAGAGCGGATTAACCTCATGGTGAGAGACGGTAAAGCGCGCTTCGAGACCCGACATATTCATAAAGATGGTCATCCGGTTATTCTGGATGTGAGTATTGTGGTATTGAAGAGTGAAACCCGCCCACTGGTAGCCGCGTTTGTGCGGGATGTTACCCGGCAAAGGATTCTGGAAAAAGAGCTGCGGGAGAGTGAGCAACGTTATTCCCAACTCTTTGAAGAAGCCCCGATCCCTTTGTGGGAAGAAGACTTCTCACGGGTAAAGCAATACATTCAGAAACTCATACAAGCGGGAATCAAAGATTTCCGCAAATATTTCCAGGAACACCCGGAAGCCATACAGGAATGTGCGTCACTGGTGAGGGTTCTCGATGTGAACCACGCTGCTCTTCAGTTGCACGAAGCAGCCACCAAAGAAATGTTAATTGAAAACCTTCCACGAATCTTTACGGAAAATTCATATCGTGCAATTATCGAACAAGTGGTAGCGATTGCTGAAGGTCGTAACTCTATAAACCTGGAGGGGGAGGTTCAAACCCTGCAGGGGAAAAAGATCATCATTAATCTCGTGTGGACTGCCATAAAAGGTTATGAAGAGACGCTGGAAAGGGTGCTGCTCTCCACGATTGATATCACTGAGCAAAAGAATCTGGAAAAAGAGCTGCGGGAGAGTGAGCAACGTTATTCCCAACTCTTTGAAGAAGCCCCGATCCCTTTGTGGGAAGAAGACTTCTCACGAGTCAAGCAATACATTCAGAAACTCAAGCAAACAGGAATCAAAGATTTCCGCAAATATTTCCAGGAACACCCGGAAGCCATGCAGGAATGTGCTTCACTGGTGAGGGTTCTCGATGTAAATCACGCTGCTCTCCAGTTGCACGAAACAAACTCCAAAGAAACGTTGATCGAAAACTTACCCCGAATTTTTACGAAAAATTCATATCGAACGTTTATTGATGAACTGGTCGCTATCGCCGAAGGACGTAACTATCTAAATCTGGAGGGTGAGGTTCAAACCCTGCAGGGGAAAAAGATCATCATTAACCTTATCTGGTCGGTTGTTCAGGGGTACGAAGAGACGCTGGAAAGGGTACTGGTCTCCACTATTGACATTACTGAACGGGTGAGCGCATTGCAGGAAGCGGAGGAATCCCGGAAACAATTGCGGGCACTGGCGGAATATCTCCAGCAAGTGAGGGAAGATGAACGATTGAATGTTGCCCGTGAACTCCATGACGAACTGGGTCAAATATTGACGGTGTTAAAAATTGATTTAAACTTGATTGAAAAAGGGATTCAGCAATTGGGCACCAGCAAAGCCAGGAAACTGCTGGAAGAAGCCCGGCAAATGCGCCAGCTCATTGATGGCTCCATCGAAACGGTACGCCGGATTATTCGTGACCTTCGACCGGAAATCCTGGATAACCTGGGATTACTACCGGCTATTGAATGGCAACTTGAAGAGCTACAAAAACGCACCGGCATCGAGGGAATTTTCAACAGCAATGTAGAATCATTATCTCTTTCCAAACGTGAGAGTATTGCTATCTTTCGGATTGTTCAGGAAGCCTTAACCAATGTGGCGCGCCATTCCCGGGCAAAACATGTCTATGTCGATGTAAAAAAGGAAAATAATCGATTACATGTAAAAATCAGGGATGATGGCATTGGTATTCCACGGGAAAAGCTGGTTCATCCAACCACCTTTGGTTTATTGGGGATGCAGGAACGCGCCATCTTTCTGGGTGGGAAGGTGGATATTTCCGCAGAAACGGAGAAGGGTACCACCATTGAAGTGACCGTCCCTTTTGAATCCGCTTGACAAATTGGCTTTTAAATTGTAGTTTAATTAACCTCAAAATTGTTAAATTTCCATCTTCTTTTTAGTTTGAGTTCGGTATGATTAAAATTCTTATTGCAGACGACCACAGCTTGATTCGAGAAGGCTTCAAAAAGTTAATCGAACGAGAAGTAGGCTTGCAGGTGGTTGGCGAAGCAGAAAACGCCTTCGATGTTACCGAATTTTTGCGACACAATCAGTGCGATGTTATCGTGCTGGATATCAATATGCCTCAAAAAAGCGGGCTGGAATTGCTTAAAGAATTAAAGGATTATTATCCTGACATCAAGGTGTTGATATTGAGCATGAGCCCGGAAGATAAATTTGCCATTCGTGCATTTCGAAGCGGAGCGGATGGCTACATTACCAAAGACAGCGCCCCGGAAGAATTAATTCATGCCATTCGAAAAATTGCCCAGGGGGGCAAATTTGTCACCCAGAGCCTGGCAGAAAAACTGGCTTTTGAAATGGGCAGCGGGGGTGAAAAGAAACCTCATGAAACACTTTCCGACAGAGAATTTCAGGTCTTTCTCCTCATCGGTGCCGGCAAATCCATGAAAGAAATTGCTGACACCCTTTCCCTTAGCATGAGCACCGTAAACACCTATCGCAGAAGAATTTTGGAAAAACTGCATTTACATTCCAATGCCGAAATTATCCATTATGCCGTAAAAAACAAACTGGTGGAATAATCCCCCCGAAAACATATCCCCCATATTTACTCCCAATATTGCAGGCTGTCGCCACCTCAGGTATTTCCACAATCCTAAGGCGGTGACCAGAAATCTTTATTTCTTCCCGTAGGGGCTGTCTCAAAAAACTGATGAGTGTTATTTTCAGGAACGAAGTGACTATGAATCTCTTTTTTTGCGCAAATAGCGGGGGATTCTTCGCTCCGCTCAGAATAATCAGGTGTTTTTTTAAACAGCCCTCCCTCTCACTACCATCAGTACCATTTCTCATCAGTAAAAATTTGACCCACCCATTTGTTTATGGAGATGGAGACCAAAGTTTATGCAATATTCACCCCAACAGGGTAGCACTTTTCCTTCAACTCAGCAAAATTTAAATCTCCCTCCCTGTCGCAATAAATACGACAAAAAAATCACACCACCATTGACAGGATATTTTTCAAAAAAAGCCTATCTTTGTACACATGGAATATACTCCATTAATCAATAGGACCATAGCAGTGAGTAAGAGACCTTTGAAATTAGTGATTGCAGAAGATTCAAAAGAGTTTCGGAAACGGCTTTTGCAGTATATTTCTCAAATTTCGGGGATAACCGTAGTTGGGGTAGCACAAACCACCCGGGAAGCATTGGAATCCATCAAAGAGCATAAGCCGGAACTGGCGCTGCTGGATATTCAGATGCCAGACAAAAGCACCCTGGAGGTTATTCAGGAGATAAAACAGATTCATCCGGAAATTACCATCATTTTTTTGACCAATCTCTCTTCCCCCCAGATCCGCAAGGAGAGTCTCCGGAGAGGGGTTGATTATTTTTTTGATAAATCTACTGAGTTTGACCAGGCAATGAAGTTGTTAGAGGAACTTTCTACCAGAATATCATGATATGACCTGTTGCAATGTTTCCCATGTCC
>RFIL01000316.1 GCA_003695285.1 Calditrichota bacterium | reverse complement strand
CCGATTGTCATCACCAGAAAACGAAAACATCAGCAGGATGAAGAAGTGATAGATGGTATCCGGGTGTATCGGCTAACGGCACCTTTTCTTCCCCCTTTTCATCTGGAAATACATAAACGATTTTTACAACCCTTTGTAAACAGAATAGGGGAGGGGGTAGATCTCTTTCATATCCATTTACCTCTTGTACCGGATTTGAGATTACCCAAACCGTATGTCTTGACAGTTCACTCTTCCCTGATTGAAGATATTCGCCATTATGAGCAAATGACGTGGAAGAACCGGTCGAAAGCTGTGGTGACTAAAAGTTATTACCGGATGATTTATCAGAGGTATCTCTCTGACGCCAGGGAGATTATTACCGTCTCAGGTACTGTCGCGGCAGAACTGGAAAAGTATTATCAAATGAACAACAAACGGATAACCATTTTGCCCAATGGAGTGGATAGCGAATTTTTTAAAGACCATGGGTTTGAACGTCAGCCAGCGGTGTTGTTTGCCGGACGATTGGGAGAGAGAAAAGGGCTCCCGGATTTTATCGCTGCTGCGGAACGGATTCATCAGCGATTCCCGCAGGTTGAATTCTGGATTGCTGGTGAAGGACCTCTCCGTCTCTCTCTGGAGACTCAAATCCAGCACAGTCCTCTGGCTAAAAAAGTGAAGTTCTGGGGGTGGTGCAATCGGACGCAATTGCAGGAATTATTTAACCGTGCTTCGGTCTTTGTATTTCCGTCACGCTATGAGGCAGCTCCCTTAACTCTGGTGGAAGCCATGGCATCAGGAATACCCATTGTTGCTACTCCTGTGGGGAATGTTCCGGATCTCCTTAAACATCAGGAAAATGGTATGATTGTTCCACCGGGAGAACCGGAACGACTTGCCAGTGAGGTCATCTCCCTGTTAGAAAACGAATCTCTTCGCCGGGCTATTGCCACCAATGCGCAGAGTTTGGTAGAACAGAACTTGACCTGGAAAACGATTGCCAGAAAAACCCTCAGCTTATATGAACGTGTCCTTCATCCAGGAACGATGCAAAGAAGCCGGAAAATAGTCAGCGAGGTTATTGAAGAATGATGATGAAGAAAATGTATCTCTCAACAGACCGTGATGGAAAACGAGATGGGTAACGGTGATGAAAGTTGCTATCTACTGCTTCGATTTTCAGCGTGATAATGTTCATCGCCAGCCCTGGAGATATATCTGGGAGATGGCAAAATTTTTTGTAAGAGAAGGACTGGAAGTGGAACTCCTGACGGAGGGTGAAAAACAGACCACTGATTTAATTGAAAACGTCCCGGTAACCACGCTCCCTTCTTCAGATTTTTTTAATCATCTCTCTGCCTATCTCAGTACCAAAAAATTTCAGGCTTATCTCGAAATTCAGGGCTTTACGAGCCTCTTTAATCCCAAACGCAAAAAGTTTCGCAGCTCGTTATCCGTGCCGGTGATCGGAGTTCTGACAAGCCCCCTGTACAGGCTGCCATTTTTGTTTCGTCTGGGGGTAGGGGAGTGGGTTCGAAACGGAAAGTATTATCTGCATGCTTTGATAACGGCATTAACACCGCAAAGGACATTGGGCGCCTTGCTGAATCATCAAAATCGGGTAACCATTGTGACCTCTCAGCATATGCTGGAGGAATGTCTTCGCCTGGGGGTGAAAAGAGAGAAATTATTACTCGCTCCTCCCGGTGTTGATAAATCTAAGCTACCCCCTTTACGATTATCGGATTCATCCGGGAGAAAGCCTTTCCAGGAATTTCTATACCTGGGCTCACCTCTAACCTTGCGGGGATCTGAGGTTTCTTTAAATGCTTTTTCCCGGGTTGTTCGCAAATTCCCCCGGGCACATTTAACCATGCTTTGCAGGACAGAGTATCCTTCTCTTAACCGTGAAGTTGCTTATTTGCAAAAGTTGACCCGACGAATGCGGCTGGAAGAAAAGGTTTCCATCATCCCCGGTGTGTTATCACGGGAGCAGGTGGGGAATTACCTTCAACAAGCGGATGCGATTTTATTACCCTTTAAATTTGTCATCTCCGATGTGCCGCTGGCAATTTTAGAAGCCATGGCTGCCGGGAAAGTCGTGATTTCTACCCGGGTGGATGGTATCCCGGAACTATTGGCAGAAGGGCGGGGGATCGTCGTTTCTCCAGGAAATGTTACTGAGTTAGCTGAGGCTATGTCACGATTACTCACTGCTCCGGAAAGTGCCTATGCCTTGGGTAAGGCAGCCCGGGACTATATTGAAACCTCCCATCCCGAATGGGATGACAGCTTTCGGATTGTTGTTCAACGGATACATGAAATCATTCACCAGGATGAACAGGTTGAGTATGAATATGGGACCTCGAATCTATAGCATCGCCGGTCCGGATGGTGCGGGAAAGACTACCCTCATCAATCAGATGGCATTCTATCTGGAAAAAAACGGGAAACGCCCGGTTCAGGTGTGGATACGGTACAATCACTACCTGTCAAAATTTGTGCTGGGAATTTCCAGAGTGATGCGATTGACTCACATTGTTCGGGATGAAAAGGGGAGAGTGATTCATAAACATCATCGCTTTCACAATCATGTGGTGCTAAAATGGATGTTTGTCTGGAGTAAAACAATTGATACGGTGTTGGCAACTGTGATAAAGGTCTTCTTTCCGATTCTTCGGAGGCGTAACACCATCATCCTGTGTGATCGCTGGATCCCTGACGTGATTACTGATATCGAGGTAGAAACCGGGATCAAGAATATTGATCGACAGGTACCGGTAAAGTGGCTCATCAGTTTTGTAAAATATTCACACATTATTGTTTTGAGAGCCGAAGAAGCTGAATTGTTAACACGACGACCGGAAAACAAGTATGACCCTTTTTTAAAAAAGCGTATAGAGGTTTATGAACGGTTAATGCAATCTTACCACTGGATAGCGGTGGACTCCAGGGAGCCTCAACAAACCTTTGAAGAGACCCTCACAAAAACAAATTTAAACATTTATCATTCGAATGAAATGAGAGATCAAAACGAATATTCTCCGAAGTTTGGTGAGGTATGAAACTAAAGAAAGCAAAACCGATCTACATTCCAT
>RFIL01000315.1 GCA_003695285.1 Calditrichota bacterium | reverse complement strand
GAAACAGGTGGAACTGGCTGAAAATTCCTATCAGAATGACAACGGTGACTATAAGATTCACAAATACAAACTCAAGTTTAGCCCGGATCTGGTAACCGGTCAGGCCGGGTACAACACCTTCTTTGGATTCTCCGGTTATACCACCTTTGCCTTCAGTGATTTATTAGGGGATCATCAAATATTCCTCAATTTAAACCTGGTGTCCGATTTAAAAAACAGTGACCTGAGTGTGTTCTATCTATATCTGAAACGAAGAATCAATGTAGGGATTGGTGGGTATCATCTGGCCTGGTTTTTTTCTAATCGTGGGATTGAACTGCAACGCTTTCGAAATTACGGGGTGAATTTGCTGTTTTCATATCCTTTCAGTCGTTTTAACCGCTTAGAAGCGGATTTTAACTGGTACAATATCACTCTGGAGAGTTTAACAACCTCCCGTGAAGATGAGAAAGTAAGCACGATTTTGCCCAGTCTTTCATATGTGCACGATTCAGTGCTGTGGGGATTTACCGGACCGGTGGATGGCAGTCGCTATGCGCTCTCAGCCACCATCAGTCCCAAGTATAGTAGTGATAGTCGGGATTTCCGTTCGTTTGCGGTTGACTATCGCAAATATTTTATGTTGAATCGGGATTATAGTTTTGCCTTCCGGATTACCGGTGGTGCCAGCTATGGGAATGAACCGCAACGCTTTTTCCTGGGTGGAATCGATAACTGGATTAATTACAAAGCCCGGGGTGGTTTACGCACGGATAATATCGGGGATGTATTTTTCTCTCGATTCATTACCCCTTTGCGGGGTGCCTTTTTCTACGAAAAAATTGGAACTCGATATGCGTTAACCAATCTGGAGTTTCGTTTCCCATTAATTCAGTTTCTGGGATTGGGATTTCCTCCGATACGATTGTTCAACGTCCGGGGAGTGATGTTTTATGATATTGGCTCCGCCTGGAACAATACCTCCAAATGGCGAGCAACGACCATTAACGAAAATAATCAACGGGTGTTTAAAGACCTGGTCAGCGGATATGGAATCGGTGCTCGGGTATACTTCCTCTACTTTTTGCTAAGAATTGATGTCGCATGGAATTATAATCTGGATCGTTCCGGGAAGCCAATCTGGTATATTTCTCTGGGAGGAGATTTTTAAAACATCCGCTTTGCATATTTATCGTTATGGAAGCCCGATGGAGACACCTTCATCGGGCTTCGTTTTTGGAAGGAGTAAAAGGATAGACCACCTGGTTTATGGATGAAGGTTTGAAATTTATTTTGAAGATTCGGCTGACCGAATTAATCCGTCAGTAGCATCATCATCAGGGATGAACATTTACTATCCAGCAGCGGGAAGGACCCAACACATAAAGGAGTCGCTTATCCTTTTCTCTGGAATAAAAGAGTGCCACATCCACAATTCGATCCCGGATGAATGGTAATGAAATCTGTCCACTGTATTTGAGGGCGTCAGAGTAGAGAAAAATGGTATTGGAGTGTTGATCCACAACATATAGCAATTGATCATCTCCCCAGTGTAAACCAGTGGGTTGTTGCATCAACGGATGTTCCAACGAGGTGAGATAGTTTCCCAGATAATCAAAAACGACGATGGAATGTTGGGCCACATCGCTCACAAAGATATGTTTGCTTCCGTTTATAGCCAGTTGTACTGGTTCCAGTAACTGACCATACACTTCAGAAAATCCACCAAACACATCCGTTGGTTGGGAAAAACGACTGAATTTAATAATTTTCTTTTCACCGTCTTCCAGAAGAAAAAGGTCATATTGTGAAGATACTGCGATGCTCAACACTCTTTCAAAATTATACGGAGGCTGCCACTGTGGGATGAGGGTGTTCAGAAAGTTCAGTTGATTATCAAATCGCACCACCCGATCATTATAATAATCAGCGACAAACACATTCAACGTGGTATGAGCAAACACATCACGGGGATCATCAAATTGTTCCGGAGCATTTCCAAAGCCTCCCACTTCTCGAATCAATTGTCCGGAAGGGCTAAATTTCAGCAGGCGATGCCGGGCCCGGTCAATGATGTACACATTCCCTTGATAATCGATGTCTATCGCTCCTGCTTTTTGCAGTATTTTGGTAGGAGTAGGTGTACGGGGAAAGCTATCCACAAGCGAGGTCTGCCAAATCTGGGCATAAACTCCCATACCCATTATCAGCAGAAGGAAACCGCTCAGGAGCATTCTTCGAAATAGGATGTTATCGGACATAAATCAGCGCTCGCTCTTAACTCCTTAAAGGTCTTTAACTTCTACTCCACCAAACATGGCAAAACCGGTGATGACCAGTACGCCATCCTTCGTGGAAGATGGTTGCTCAGCTATCTTTTTCCGGGTATCAGAAAATCCGCCAAAAATAGGCAGGCCCTTGACCATGATATTCCAATCCGGTGGCACGTAGAGTTCGACACCACCAAACATGGCCACAATATCCAGGGTATGTCGACCGGGAGCCAGTTGGGAGTTGGTAAACCGCACTTCAGTTCCGGCAAACAGGGTGGTGATGTTCCCACCTTCAAACTGCTGAGTTTGCACTCTCATCTCTCTCCCCCCGAACAGGGCAACGATATCAATTCTGTTTTCGCTCTTATAATCTGCTTTATCTGAGGTTATTGCATTTGTCTCAGCGCCTGGTTCGGTTTGCGTTTGTCTCTGAAAGCTGAGTAACAGCCTACCTCCGATAATGATTAAAATCACCGGCCAGAAATTGATAATATCTCCCCAATCCAGAATGTCCAGGGTGGTTAATTGTAGAATGAGCCCAATTCCAATCAGGATTCCGGCAGAAGAATAATCACGAAAATTTGATTGAACCAGTTTGTTTACCCCCAGTATGATGATAATCATCGGCCAGAATTGCCAGATGTTTCCAAGATAAAGGATGTCAAAGTTTTGAAGCAAAAATAATACTCCAATGGCGATTAAAATAACGCTAATCCATATATTGGAATTTTTTGATGGGGTCTTGGTGCCCATTAGACAGCTCCTGTATTTGAGTCGTTAATTTTCTTGATGTTCATTTGAATTCTACAGTTATCGGTTAAATATAACAATACTTCCCGAAGATTACGAAAAGGGAAGATGAATTTGTATCAAATTTTTAAATAACCCGAATGATAAATCAAACAAAGAAAGAAACAAATCTTTTAATTGTTGTGGTGAAAATTGCCTGAGCTGATCGACGGTAATGGTCTGGGTTTTAATCAACAGGAGTATCGTCCCCACCAGTAGTAATAAAATCGTTGCAGGTACATCTCGATAACGGGGGCTGAAGAATTGAACGATTCCAAATACAATGAAAATTACCGGCCAATAGGTGTTTCCCAGTTCCGTTACTGAGATATTGGCTCTTTGTAACAAAAGACCCAAACCACCCAATATTGCCAGAAGTATCGCCCAGAACTCCGGTTTATGATAGTAACGCGTCAGTCTCATTTTTCCTCGTCTTCATCTGCAATACTCTAACTACGGAATACTTTCTTTTTGGATTCTATTTTTTTACCCATTTCGTTTGATTGCCAGCATGGTAACATCATCCGCCTGAGGAATACCTGAACTATATGCGACAATTTTTTGCCAGATCTTCTCCAATGATTGGGTTAATGGTAATTTGTGAAACCTGTTTAAAAGCCGGAGCAAGAGCTCTTCCCCGAATTCTTCTCCTTCATGGTTCACAGCTTCGGTAACTCCATCGGTATAGCAATAGAGTAGATCCCCTTTCTTAAGTTGAATGGTGCTGGATTGATAGGGGTAATCAGGAACAACTCCCAGAATGAGCCCTCCTTCCTCCAGTGTTTGAATCGTCCCTGTACTCGTGACTAAAATCGGGTAATTATGCCCGGCATTCACATAGGTCAATGTATGTTCCCGGGTGTTCAAAATAGCCAGAAAAAAGGTAATAAATTTATCCCGATCGGTATTCTCACAGATGAGGTTGTTGAGTTGACTGATGATTTGCTGGGGAGATGGATTAAACTTCAGCACTATCCGGAGCGCAGCCTGCAAATTTGCCATTAAGAGGGCAGCCGGCACTCCTTTCCCGGCAACATCACCTATCGCCAGGGCGACCGTATGTGAACCAAGGGGAATTACATCATAATAATCCCCGCCAACCTGTTTACTGGGGATGTTCATCCCGCTTACCTCATATCCCGGAATGTTTGGAAGTTGGTGTGGCAGCAATTTCTTTTGGATGGTGCGGGCAACATTCAGTTCCTCTTCCAGCCGTTGCTTCTCCAGGGTTTCCTGAAACATTCTGGCGTTCTCCAATGAGATGACTGCCTGGCTGACCAGGGTGGTTAAAAATTCCAGGTCTGTGCTGTCATAGGTCTCCCCACCAGCCTTTTTTCCCAGAAAAATATACCCTAACAGCTCATTTTGATGAACCATCGGGATACATACTTCCAACTGCTGTTGATGACATTGTGCAATAATGTCATTATCCAGTAAGGATTCAATCCTGACAGCCTGGTTCGGTGCTGATATTTTTCGCAGACGTTTTTCTAACGGTCCGATTTCCGATGGGGAGATCCCTTTGTATTGATATAATTTAAATCCCTTTTCCCTTTTTAGAAGGATACCATATCGGGTGACTTTCATCTGCCCCATCAACACCAGACCCAACAATCGAAGGATTTCATTAAAATCAAGGGTGGAAGATAAACCGCGGTCAATGTCAAAAAGGGTATTTAACTGGTGGATTTTTTCATCCAGACGTTGATTGATCTCTCTGATTTCCTCAACCTGCAAGGCATTTTGAATGGAGGTCGCAGCGATATTGGCCAGGGATGATAAAAAGTTTAGCTCCTCGGGAGAAAAATTATGGCCATTCAATTTTTTACTAAATAGGACCATCCCAAGAACCTGTTGATTGCTGATAAATGGGATGCAAATTTCTAATCCAGCATCTTGGGCAAAACTTTTCAACACCGGGGAGGGAATGTCGTTCAGTTGTAACACCGGCTTTTTTGATTGCGAAATACAATTTTTGAGTTCGGCCTCGGGTAGAGTGAAAGACGTCAAGGCGGGTTTTAGCCCCTTTGCCATTAAGATTCGAAATCCATCGGATTTCTTTAAGAAAATAACTCCCCGGGGAATCAATAATCGCCCCATTGGTATTAGGAGAACTGTGTTTAAAATACGTTCGAGATCTAAAGATTGGTTTAACTGTTGACTTATCTCGAATAAAGAAGATAATTCCAGCAGTCTTCGTTCAATTTCTTCGGTAGCGGTGAGACCTTGATATTTCTCTGAAAGATAATCCTGTAGTTTTGCCATGAAGGGAATTATCCTTTGCGCTTTTTAACCATGATGACTTCGTTTCTTACTCCTGGTTTCATGCGAAAGCTGACTTCATCCATCAGTGATTTAATGAGATGAAGTCCCAACCCCCCTCGTTTACCCTTTTTAATGTATTTTTCCATATCCGGTGATTTTATCGCAGCCGGATTGAAACCACATCCTTTGTCTGCAACAATAATAATCAGTCTGTCCTCTTTCACTTTCAAAGTAATTTTAATAATCTTTTCACTCTGCTGGTCATTTCGGTAAGCATGTTTGATAACATTGGTACAGGCTTCATCAACAGCCAATTCAATTTGATACATGGCTTCTTCATCAAACCCCAGATTGGATGCAATCTCCGAAACAAATTTGCGAATGACATGAAGATTCTCGGAATGAGCAGGCAGATTCAGTCTGTAAAGGGCACGTGATTTTTTTGTGGTTTTAGTTTTTCTTGGCATCACTTAACTTTCTATGATTAATCAATGGGAGACGTTTTTCTGGAACCGTTCTAAAAACGTCTCCTTATTCACTTATTTCCCCGGTTGTTGTGTTTTTTCAAAGGCTTTTAGTGCGGTTTCCAGTTGATCATAAAATTCATAGAGATTTGGAAAACCTAACAAATCGAATACTTTATAAACTTTGGGGGAGGGTTGAGCGATTTTAATGTCTCCACCTTTCTTCCGAACCTCTTCAATGAATCCCATGAAAACACCTAACCCCGCGGAGCTGATGTATTTTAAATTTTCCAGAGAGACCACGATTTTAAACCGCTGTTCTTTTATCACATTTGCCAGTGATTGCTCAAATTCCCTGGCTGTATGGGCATCCAGGTAACCATGAAGTTTTAGAACAGTGATTTCCTTATTGTCTTCCCGACTGATTTCAAAGTTGGACATTTAATCCTCCTTAACCTTCTTTTGGTTCTTTACGGAGATTTATAGTTTTTTGTTTTCTTTAGGATTACTAATTGTCAAAAAGAATATACACACACTTTTTATTTTTTAATAATCATCCACCTCATTAATCGTTATTCCTGACACTTTATCACGATGAGCGTCAGATCATCATGAAGTTGAGCATTGGATGTAAAATCGAGAAGAGCATTCAAAATGCGTTCTTTAATCTCGGTTGCTGTACCTCCGCTACAGTTTTTCAGCAACTCCATCAAACGCTCTTCACCGAATTCTTCATTATCCGGATTTCGAATCTCCAGCAATCCATCCGTGAAGACCAATAAAAAATCTCCCCTTTTGAGCTGAATAGTTTCCAGCCGGATAATTTTATCAAAAAGGGTCCCCCGGTCTAACCCTATTCCTAATCCCGGGGGTTGGATAAATGTTGCAGTCTTCGAACTGCTGGAACAATGCACAACCGGTGGATGACCGGCTCTGACAAATTGAAATTTTCGTTTTTCCGGAAATAATTTGCCCACGATAGCGGTGACGAACATTTGTTTTTCGATGCTGTTGTAAAAGATGCGATTGGCCTGTGAAATCAATTTAAGGGGTGAGGAAGTATGTTGCGCCAGGGTTTGAATCACCCCTTTAAATTCCGCCATGTAAAAAGCAGCCGAGGTCCCTTTCCCGGAGACGTCACCGATTACAAAGCCGGGTTTACCATCGCTAAATTGAAATGTGTCGTAGTAATCACCACCGACTTCGTAGGCTGTTAAGAAATAGGAGTCTAATTCAAAGTTGGGGATATTTGGCATTTGCTGGGGGAGTAACTTTAGTTGGACTTCGCGGGCGATTTTCAACTCCTGTTCCAACCGCTCTCGTTCAATGGAGGATGCCCAGAGATGAGCATTTTCCAGAGCAATCGCAAATTGGTTAGCAAAAGCTTCCATCAACGATACATCATCCACATCAAAACCATAAGGTTGATTTTTTCCTGCGTAAATGATTCCCATTAATTGTTCACGGTTGGAAAAAAGCGGGGTGGCGATTAGGGAACGTAATTCGGGCATCCATTTGGTCACCTGTTGGAGTTCTCGATGAGCTGAAACATCATTGATAAGAACCGGTCTCTTTTCTCTGAGCAATGATTCATTGAAACCACTGAGTTTATCAAAAGGATTTTGTTCAATCTGCTCCCGGGAGAGGTTGATGTGAGACATCACTTTCAATTCAGTTTCCTGCCCTTCTCTCAACTCCAACCAGGTGGTGGAACTCTCCAGCACCCGTGCGGTTAGTTGTGTAATGAGTTGTGTCAGGCGAGAGTAGTTTAATTCACTATTCAATTCTCTGGCAAACTCATAAAGCGATGACACTTCTTTTAATTTTCGATCCACTGCCCGGGCGGTAGGCAGGTGCACCAGCAAAGTGAGCAGGGCAAAAGAACAATATATGATCAAAAAGTGCCAGACAATATTCCCGACATTTCCAATAACTTTACTATAGGCTACCAGGTGGGGTGAATAAACCAGTTTCCAGAGCAACGATAATTCGATCAGTACAATGCCACCGAGAAAAAAGTATAAAAATTTATCACGACGTGGCAGATAGGTAAGCCAATCATTGCGAAAGGCTAATAAAATAATCAATAATATCAGCACGATTGAAAGTAAACTGTGAATGAAGTTGGAATTTTCAAAATCAAATAGATGGGTAGGCTCTTTTTCAAAAAAGAATATCACTGAACTCAGGAGAATGACTCCAATAAACAGATTGAAATAGAGTTGGGTGGTACGTTTTTGTTTATAGAAAATAAATTCTCTCATCAAAAACAGCAATGGGATAATGCTGGCGATGGCAAGTAATCCACAAATATTGGCATAAAGTAATGCTGAATAGTTGGCGTATGTCAGATTTACCTCGCCTTCATATACCGGTTCCAGGGTATAATAGAGCAGACCGCCGATAATCAGGTTGGCTGTCAAAATCTGAAGTAAATAAAGTAGTTTGATGGAGAGAGGTTTATTGGTTATCACAAACCGTTTACGAATGATTAGATACCATCCGAGCCCGATCAACATGATTAAAAAGTTACGGATACTTCGAAGGGAGATGGCAATGATAGAGAGGTCAAATTTTACCAGATAAAGAAAGTTATCCAGTAAAAATACCACCACGGCCAGTAAAGCCGTCAGAAGTATAACCATTTTTAAAGGGATTCGACTCATGGCTCTATATATACCCCGATGGGGCCTTCAATATTCAATTGTTCATCTGATTGATGTGATTGACTGAGAACAGTTCCCTGAGGATTGATTAATACCAGATTATCCGTAAATCCATCAGCCACAACCACAGAACGGTCAAATGGATTAATGTGGATATCCGTAATAACCCTGAAACCGCCCACCTGAAA
This sequence comes from Calditrichota bacterium, assembly GCA_003695285.1. Lineage (GTDB taxonomy): Bacteria > Calditrichota > Calditrichia > RBG-13-44-9 > J075 > J075. The sequence continues at coordinate 1,737 of RFIL01000315.1, read as the reverse complement.
CTGACGCACTCCACCGAAAGAAAGTTGCAGAAGAAAATCTTCAAAGCCATTTTGAGTTTCAGCAACGTAGTAATGTTCATCCACCCAGTCAGTGGCTAGCTTATAGAGATGTCCCTGGTAGATGAGGGAGTCGAGCAGGGTTCCGTCAGTGGTATAGGTATAAATGTGACTCTCCTGTTGCTCTTCTGAATACACCAACAGATAGATCCGATCTCCAATGACTTCACTGTCCTGAGCTTCGAAGGAGGGGGGATAGGGGATAGGGGTATTTCCGGGCCCATTGGGAGCCAGGGGCATCAGTAACGCCTGCCGATCTCCTGCCAGGAAGAGTTTAGACTCTCCGGGGATAAATTGGACATTCATAAAATGAACATCTGCAGGCAAGGTGAGGGTATCGATGATGGTTTGTCCATTAAAAATAAATATGGCAGGGATTTCACTATCGAGAATATAAATTTTATTGGTGCGTCGGTCAATGGCGATATCCTGGGCGTGCTGGAGTTCATCAAGATAATAATATTGGAGATTACCATTGTGTCGGTTCAACCGGATGACACCATTGTCATAAAGATTGAAGCAAATCCAGATCAACGAATCCTGTGCCTCTATCTCCCAGGACTCCGGGCGGGTATAGATCGGGAAAAATCTTGCAACATGTTGCAAATCATAACTGATTTGATACACTCGTTCGTCATATTTAGATAGAATCCAGGCCTTCCCGGGGCCGGTGAGCGCTTTCCTTACCGGCGAGGGAACACTTTCTATCCCATTTTTTCCTAAAATGGTCATTCGGTAATAATACCATTCTCCCTGTTCAATCAGGGTATCCGTAAATGAAAATTGATTTGCAGAAAAGACTTTATACGGTCTCATTTCGTCTGGGGAACCCTCGGAGCGATATAATCGAAACCCGATGAACCCCTCCAGTGGGCGTGTTAACTCCCATTCCAAATGAATGCTATCCGATTGTGGAGTCAAATGTAGATCAATGACTTGTTCAACTTCCCCCTTGGGATCAAAGGGATTGGTGCGATGTCTCTCCGTACAATTCCAGGTCAGGAAAATGAGTAAGAAAAGGAGGATAGTTTTCCAGTATATGATTAAATTGGTTTTGTCACTCATAAATTTCTGCTATACGTAAAAGAGCTTATTCCACAAACCAGAGCCATATCTCAGTGTTTGTTGGAAACAGTAAATTGGCACTCTGAAAGCTGCACTCAACGATCTCCCTGGCAAATACCATGTTCATTCAGGAGACACTTCTCATCCGCTGATAATTTTTTCCTCACCTGGTTCTTTTCAGACTGTTAATTGGTTAACAACTGAACAATCTCTTCAAATACCTTTTCCGGTTTTTGATCTCCATCTACTTTATAAAAGTTCCCCTTTTTCTGATAATAATCGATTAAGGGTTCGGTATTTTTTCGATACACGGCCAGACGGTTACGGATGGTTGCTTCGGTATCATCATCTCTTTGATAGAGTTCTGCACCACAATCATCACATTTATTATCATTTTTGGGTGGTTTCAGTAAGAGGTTGTACAGTTGTCCACAGTCGGGGCACACCCGGCGGTTGGTCAGGCGTTTGATAATAATTTCATCCGGTACCGCAATCTCTATGACCTTTAATTGAAGGGATGGGTTGATACGCTTCAATAGTTCATCCAGCCCCTCTGCCTGGGGGATGGTTCTGGGAAAACCGTCCAGGATAAAGCCTCTGGAACAATCCGGCTCT
>RFIL01000314.1 GCA_003695285.1 Calditrichota bacterium | reverse complement strand
GACACGGTGACACCAAACTTCTGAGCCACTTCCCACAGGGTATCACCCCGTTTTACAATATAAACCTCCTTAACTCTGCCAGGCACATGGTCCACCGGTTTCCGCCGTTTCCGAGCCGTGCGTTTGTGTTGAGAAGCAACATATCTCCTATAGGAGTTCCTGTCTTGAGGAACGGGAATGAGCAAACTGTGGCCGGCGCGAATCAAACTTCCTCGAATCTTGTTGAATCGTTTAATTTCTCGCATGGAAACTCCATATTTTCGAGCAATCGTCGAAAGGGTTTCCCCGGCTCGAATTCGATGGCGTATCCAACTGCGCTTTTTATCCGCCGGTATTTCCGCATACCTTTTCAGAAAAGTCTCCCGGGTACCTTTGGGAAGATACAGCAACCATTTATCCCGATCAGGAGGGGTGCACCACCGGAGAAGGGCAGGATTTAACTTTTTGAGTTCCGCAAAGGTGCTTCCCACACAATCAGCCACTACGTTGAGATCCACACATTCTCTAACGGTTACCGTGTCAAACTCCAGTGGTGGTTCGGTAGAAGGTTGAAATCCGTATTGCTCCGGGTCTCGGGCGATGGTTACCGCTGCCAGAAAAGTGGGCACATAGTTTCGGGTTTGTCGGGGAAGTCGGGGGAGTTCCCAGAATTCATCAACGTTGTAGCGGCTCATCCGTCGTTCAATTTTACGAGGATTAAAGTTGTATCCGGCAATCGCCAGATACCAGTCACCAAATCGTTCGTACAGGTCTAACAAATGTCGTGCAGCAGCCCGGGTTGCCTTTATGGGATCACGCCGTTCATCATACCACCAACTATGATGAAGACCATAAGCTTTCCCGGTAGCGGATATAAATTGCCACATACCGACTGCCCGGGCATAAGAACGAGCCGCCGGATTCAAACCACTCTCAATCATCGCCAGATAAAAAAGTTCTTCAGGAGCGCCTTCCTCTCGTAAAATCGACTTGATCAACTTCTCATATCGCCCGGTGCGTTGTAGCCAGCGGGTAAAGACCCTCCGACCGCGCCCCCTGGTAAAATACGTAATCGCCTTTTCCACCTTCCGGTTTCGGATAATAGGGATATGATTGGTCGCTAAACTCTCTGCACTCTCCGGAGCGATAAACAAAGAACTATCCTTCTCGCTTCCATACACACTGTTCAGTTCCTGGAGAACTTGATCCGCTGAGAGTAAATCCTGGGAGGTATCATCCAGAGATTCGATATAATCCTGATATTTATCGGAAATCTGTTGATAGATGGTTAAAAAAAGTGAATCGGTCTCATAAATATAGGCAAGACTGTCCAGACGGCTTAAGGCTTCCTGATAACAACGCCCCATGTGTTCCATTTCTCCGATTGCCTGAAAGCTGTCTGCCTTAAACACCAGGTAATTAACAAGACTCAAATCTGCTTCCAGCCCTTTTTGAGCAGTAATTGTTTCCTTTGGTTCACCTGTCGGAGGAGCTTCTTCACCGCCTCGAAAATAACACTGCCAGAAAACCGTCATAAACAGCAAGCTGATTAAAAATCGTATATATATCTTCATCCTTTTCCCTTCTCTCAATCCCAGATGCCTTCTTTGGTTAATTCGATAATCTTTTCGATGATCCCGGTTGTGGAACGTCCTTTGATAAACGGGATGGTCAGGACTTTCCCTCCCCTCTTTTCCACCACCTCTCTGCCCACGATCTCATCTAACTGATAGTCGCCTCCCTTTATCAGAATATCCGGTTGTAAAGCCCGGATTAACTCAAGTGGTGTATCTTCAGAAAAGAGGCAAACATAGTCTACCATGGACAATGCCGCTAAAAGTATCAGGCGGTCTTCCTGGGGAGTTAAGGGGCGCCCTTTTCCTTTTAATCTCCGAACAGAATTGTCATCGTTTACACCAACAATTAAAATATCCCCCTGTTGTTTGGCCAGATATAGATATTCCACATGACCACGATGAAGAATATCAAAACAACCGTTGGTAAAAACGACTTTCTTCCCGGATTTTGCTAATTCCGAGCGGATTTTGCTTAATTCATTACGAGACTTAATTTTTTCTTGCAAAAGAACTTCCAAACTAAAATTTTCCCCTAATTTAAATAATGGTCTTAAATATATTCATTAATGGAAAAATAATGAAATCCTAATTGATAAATCTTTTTTGTTCGTAGTCCTCCCGGTTAAAATTTTTTCAATTGAAGTTGCGGAATAAGAGATTCCTGAACGCATCATTCAGAAGGGGGAATTTTGCAAAATCATTTCAAAATTGCTATATTGGTGAACGTTGGGATATAAACCACGGTTAACATGAAAAAATCGTTCCCTTTTTTGCAAGAAGGAACTGAAACGTTAAAATTCGATAATACCTGCGGTTTGGTTTTCTGATGGTCACCATTGAATGAATTTTAAGTTAAATAAGCTATTTCATAAGTACACTATGGGAGAATGTGCGCGATGCAGAGGAAATTGATTGGTCTGTTTGCAATATCACTGGTAATTCTTTTCATGCTGGTGAATTGTACAAAATCAGGTGAAGAGAAGGCAGAAGCCATGACCACAGAAGAAGCCTTAACAGAAGCCCGGAAATTAGCCCGGGAATTCATCCTTACAGATGGTCATATTGATGTGCCCTATCGCTTAAGAGAATTTATGGAAGATATTTCCGTGGCGACCAAAGTTGGCGATTTTGATTATCCGCGAGCAAAAGAGGGAGGATTGAACGTTCCCTTTATGTCGATATATATCCCGGCGAAATATCAGGAAAAAGGAGGCGGTAAAGCAGTTGCCGATTCTTTGATTGATCTGGTGGTCGGGTTTACTCAGAAATATCCGGCTAAATTTGCTTTAGCCACTTCCGTTGCTGATGTACTGGAGCAATTCAAACGAGGGGTAATCAGTTTGGCCATGGGGATGGAAAATGGCGCAGGCATCGAAGATGATTTAAAAAATCTTGAGTATTTCTATCAGAGAGGTATCCGTTATATCACACTCACTCACTCCAAAAATAATCTGATATGCGATTCATCTTATGACAAAGAACGTCGTTGGAATGGATTAAGCCCCTTTGGAGAGAAGGTGGTGCAGGAGATGAATCGCCTGGGAATTATGGTTGATATTTCCCATGTGTCCGATAGCACCTTCTATGATGTCCTGCGAATCTCTAAAGCTCCGGTAATCGCCTCCCATTCTTCCTGCCGGTATTTCACCCCGGAATGGGAACGGAATATGAGTGATGAGATGATCAAAGCACTGGCGGAAAAGGGTGGTGTTATCAATATTAATTTTGGGTCCGCTTTTTTAAGGAAAGAATATCAGGGTAGTTGGGCCAAGGCCATGCAGGAAATTGAGGAACATTTGAATGCCAATAATATTCCCAAAGGATCGGAAGAAGCAGCGCTTTATTATCAGCAGTATCGGATGGAGCATCGCAAAGGTACGGTGGCGGATGTTGCCGATCACATTGACCATGTGGTGCAACTGGTAGGGGTGGATCATGTGGGATTGGGTTCGGATTTTGATGGAGTGCTCGCACTTCCCAAGGGGCTGGAAGATGTCTCCAAATATCCTAACCTGATTGCAGAGTTGTTAAAGCGGGGTTATTCGGAAGCAGATATTGAAAAAATTTGTGGGGGCAACATGTTACGGGTTTGGGCTGAAGTGGAAAGAGTTGCGAAAGAGTTACAGGGGAAAGAAATGCCTTAAACTATAGGAGTGGGAGACATTCTATCAGGAAGCCTTCCTTAACGGTTTTTATTTTTTTATTCTCAATCAAACTGAAAAATAGGATATGGGATCGGAGACTCTGATCCCATTTTTTTCTTTCCTTAAGCTTTCCTCAAACTTAAATTCATGGTAGAATGAATCTTCAGGAGACCTTTCCATGAAAACCGTTTCGTTCTTTTCAAGATTGGTCTTGGGGGGAGTTCTTGGAGTATTTCTCATGTGGTGGAATGGCGCCTCCGCCCAGGAGTTTTTTCCTCTGGAAGTGGGGAATCTCTGGAGTTTCTATGTGTCCGAGGGAAATCAGCAGTTCCACATGAACATGGAAATAATGGGTGATACCACCTTTTCGAATGGACACCAGTATTATGTTCTTTCCAATTCGGATTGGACACTTGCGCCGTATATCCGGGTCGATGGAGGGTACATTTACCTGGCCGATACTCTGGATGGCACGGAAATTCCTTTTTACAATTTGAATGCCCAGATTGGAGAGAGTGATACCACTGTTTGGCATTATTATTATAACCGGGTAACCCTGGCAGATGTTTACACAATCCAACTCTTCGGGGTAGAGACGGAAATGTATCAATTCAACCTGGATGGTTTACAGGTTTCGGATATTAGCTTCTCTCGTGAGTTTGGCCCTGTCTTGATTCGTCATTACGGTGATCCCCCCGTCCCCTTTCCTGAGATTACTTATCATCTGACCGGATGCATTATTTCCGACACTTTATATGGCACGGTTGTGGGTATTGAACCATCAGGGGCCATACCCACCACAATTGTGTTGTATCAAAATTATCCCAACCCCTTCAATCCCAGCACCACGATTTCCTTTGCTCTTCCTCACGTTTCCCCAACGGGGCGGGCACGTATCACGCTTCACATATTCGATGTCAACGGTCGCAGGGTGCGCACCTTGGCGGAGGGAGAATTTGCCGCCGGCAACCATCGGGTGGTATGGGATGGTAGAGACGACAACGGTGTGCCGGTCGCTTCCGGGGTGTATTTCTACCGTTTGACCACTGGTAGCGGCTTTGTTACCACCCGGAAGATGGTTCTATTACGCTGATATAGCACATGCTTCCATCCCATCTTTGCGAAACCAAAACGTGAAACGTAATATTATTTCCCCTCTCGTTCCAATCTGGCCAGCCGGGATGGAACGATGTAGTAGCAGAAATTCTGTTTCACCAAACATGAGTGCAGGAGAGATTGGTTTGAACTGAATCGAAACAGAGTTTCGAGGACTATGGTGTTGGGGCTGACCAAAAAGTAGAAAATGATGTAATTTTATTCATGTCGTTGTTTATGAGATTAAATCCAACTCACCCCCCAACCCCCTCTCTTGCCAAG
>RFIL01000313.1 GCA_003695285.1 Calditrichota bacterium | reverse complement strand
TTTTTGGTCCTTGCTATCATACAACTCCCCAAAGCCGTCAATATTGTTTTTACCGGTAATCTGAGAGGGGGAGCCGATCTCACCTGGTTAATGTATCTGGCAATGTTGAGTGTTCTCTTATTTGAAGTGATTGGAGGTTATCTGTTATCTTTCACTCTGGATCTCTATCTCATTGGACTCTGGTTAACCCAAGGTATTGATGAAACTTTTCGACTCTCTTTAAATTCCTGGCGATTTAGACAAAAAAAATGGTTAAGCCGCACTATTTAATTATCCTGGTGGTTTGGTTATTGGAAAATTCAACCTTCATTATGCATTGACATTATGAAAAAACAATACAAAAATTTTATATCGTTTGAAGGCATCGATTTTAGTGGGAAAACAACACAGATTTCATCTCTGCTCCCACGCTTTGAGGAGGTTGGAATTTCCGTGGAGGTCTTACGGGAGCCGGGGGGAACCCTGATCTCTGAGGAAATACGATCCATTTTGCTAAATCCGGAACACCACATGATGCATCCTCGTGCGGAGATTCTTCTTTACTCGGCTGCCAGGGCACAGTTGGTTCATGAAAAGATTATCCCCATGCTGGAAAATGGGCAATATATCATCGCCGATCGGTTTTTTGATTCTACTACCGCCTATCAGGGGTATGGGCGGAAGTTAGATATTCAGTTTGTGCACCAGTTGAATTCCTTCGCGACTTCCGGGGTAATCCCTTATAAGACTTTTTTTATTGATATTACCCCTCGTGAAGCGTATCGTCGTCACAAGGAGGCGCAAAGAGGTCGAGACCGACTGGAAAAGGAAGAAATTTCCTTTTATGAAGCCATCCGGGAAGGATTCCTGAAAATTGCCAAAGAGAATCCGGAACGTTTTATTGTGATTGATGGTGAAAGGCCGATTCATGAAGTTACCTCTCTCCTCTGGTCACACATTAAAAAGATCTGGAATCTTTAGAGCTCCCTTTAGCGTTTTAAGTAAGTAGCGTTTTAGTCGCGTAGATAAAAATTTAAGCAACGAGTCATGGGGTCGATGATACATTACACCTTACATGAAGTGTAACTTAAGCTACGAGAAAATATAAATTATGATAGTAAAATAACCTGTAAGAAAAGGGCGGATGCTCCGCTCTCATTTTTTATTGGATGAAGTTTTACAGGAGGTTCCATCAATGTTTCGTAAAAAACATATCTTGATTCTGTTTTTGGGAGTTTTTTTAAGTGTCTGTGGAGGGTGGTTTTATACTTCTCAAGCCAGCAATGAGAATATTTACCTGAAAATAGATAAAGGTCTTTTTTATTTAAAAGAGGTGTTTCAGGCTATTTCTCGCAATTATGTCGATGAGATTGATCCCCGGGAATTAAGCAAATCTGCGATTGATGGGATGTTGAAGGAATTTGATCCCTATACCGTTTTTTTTGAAGACCCGGGTTCACAGCAGATGCGAATGATCACTCGTGGACGTTACGGCGGGGTTGGAATGGAGATTGGTATCCGCAATAACCGGATAACAGTGATAACTCCCATGGAGGATTCTCCTGCTAAAAAGGCGGGCATCCAGGCCGGTGACATCATTTTGAAGGTAGATGGTCAATCCGTGGAAGGCAAGAGCCTGGAGAAGGTTTCCAATATGCTGCGGGGAAAAGTTGGTACAAAGGTAACCATTGAGATTGAGAGAACCGGGTTGGACAAGCCACTGGTTATCGAATTAACCCGCGATGAAATCGTACTGAAGGATGTTACCTTTGCCGATTTTATTGAACCGGGTACCGCATATTTCCGTCTTTCTGCCTTTTCTGATAAAGCAGCCAAAGAATTGAAATCAGCCATCAGGAAATTACAGGCAAAGGGCACTATCGAACGGGTCATTTTAGATCTGCGGGGAAATCCCGGGGGTCTGTTGACCTCTGCGGTGGAAATTGCTAACATCTTTTTACCTCCGGGAGAATTGGTAGTATCCACCCGTGGATTTCATGAGGAAGAGAACAAGTTCTTTACTCAGGAGATGCCGCTTTTACCAACTCAACCGTTGGTGGTTCTGGTAAACCAATCCAGTGCCAGTGCCTCAGAAATTGTCTCCGGAGCTATCCAGGACCTGGATCGAGGGGTGTTGGTGGGTACGGAAACATTTGGAAAGGGGTTGGTCCAGAAAGTGTTTCCAATCGACAAAGTGTCTCAGGCATATCTAAAGATCACAACCGCTAAATATTACATTCCCTCCGGTCGCTCAATACAAAAAGAAGATTACAAAAAGAATACCCGTTTATTTGTCAATCTCTCTGATAGTGTTGAGTATAATCAAAAAATCGATTACTACACAAAGAACGGTCGGATTGTGCATGGAGGGGGTGGGATTAAGCCTGATATCAATGTAAAGGGTAAAAATTACGATGCGTTTTTATATCATCTGATTGCCCGGGGATATTTGTTTATGTTTACTGTTGATTACCTCTCCCGGCATCCGGAGTTAAAGCACGCACCGCAACTTGTAATCAATGAGGCAATGGTCAAAGAATTTCAGGATTTTGTTACTTCCAAAAATTTTGATTATCAGGCAGAGGGTGAAGATGAACTCACCTCATTTCTGGAAATCGCTCGAAAAAACAAGTATGATCCCGATATCCAAGACCTGGTTACTGTGGCATTGCAAAAACTGCGAGCGGATAAATCGCACCAGTTTGAACGCCATCATGATTTGATTGCTCAATTTCTGGAAGCGGAGTTTGCCGAACAGATTAAGGGGAATACCGAGCGGATTCGCGTGATGTTGAAATATGATGAACAACTGAAAAAAGCGTTGACTGTTTTACATAACATGGAACAGTACCAGGAATTGTTAGCGATTCGTGACGAAAAATAAAGTTCTGCAAGGATGTAACATGCTCCCGGTTTATTCGGGAGCATGTTAAGAAATGACTTGCATGTTCCAGCGTATTTCATCCATTAACTCTCTGACGCCATTCTTTCATTCCTTATCTTGTTGATTTCAACCTTGAAAATCCGTACAATTTAATCTTTTTTGACAACACAAAGGAAAACATCAATGAAGGTCTTCGTCACCAGAAGAATCCCTTCAGTGGGTATTGAATTGTTAAGAGAACATTTTCAGGTGGAGTTAAACGATAGCTCTACCCCACTCTCTGCCGGGGAATTAAAAGAAAAAGTGAAGAGCTGTGATGCATTATTGTCACTGGTGACAGACCCCATTACCGCAGATGTGATAGCGGCCGGGCAAAATTTAAAAATCATTTCCAACCATGGGGTGGGATATGACAATATTGATGTAGCCGCAGCGACTTCCAGAGGAATTGCGGTGACCAATACCCCCGATGTGTTAACCGATGCTACCGCAGATTTTACCTGGGCATTGCTCCTGGCCATTACCCGGCGAGTGGTAGAAGGTGATCGTGTGGTGCGTAACGGAGAATTTACCGGATGGGATCCCCTGTTCATGCTGGGGGCGGATTTAGTGGGTAAAACTCTGGGCATTCTGGGTGCCGGTCGTATCGGTACGGCGGTAGGAGAACGTTCGGTTGGATGGAGGATGAAACTCCTTTATTATGATCATAAAACAAATCCCACCCTGGAAGCAAAGGCTGGAGCTCGAAAAGCCTCGTTGAAAGAAATACTTCAAGAGGCCGATATTATCACGGTTCATCTCCCGCTTACAGAGCAGACCTACCATTTAATTGGTAAAAAAGAGTTTGAGATGATGAAACCTACCGCCTATCTTGTGAACACGGCACGAGGGGCAATTATTGATGAAGCAGCACTGGTAGAGGCATTGAAAACGAAACGGATTGCCGGTGCAGCACTGGATGTTTTTGAACATGAACCGCAATTAACTCCCGGGTTGGCGGAATTGAACAATGTGGTGCTTGCTCCACATCTGGGAAGTGCAACCACTGACACCCGCAACAAAATGGCGGAGGTTGCTGCACGAAACATCATTCTTTATTTTCAGGGGAAGCAACCTATTTCCATCATTAATCCAGAAGTGTTGAAAAAAAGAAAAATCTGAAACGTTGAACATTCATCAAACAGGAGAAGAAAAATGGGTCAATTAGACGACAGGCAGATTGTTCTGGTAGTTGGTCAGAAAAATTACAACGCTGAAGAGTTTGATTACTTATTTGAAGCTCTGGAAAAAGAAGGTGCAGATATCAGTGTTGCCAGCAATACATTGGATAAAGCGTTGGCCCGATTGGGTGGATATGTGGCTCCGGATTGCACCATATCAGATTTAAGCCCTGACGATTTTGATGCCGTAATTTTACTGGGAGGATATGGAGCACGTGTTTACCTCTGGGATGATCAGGATACCCATGATATGCTTCGTCGGTTTGCTGAAGCCAACAAGTTGATTGGCGCTGTGTCTACAGCACCGGTAGCCCTGGCTAATGCTGGAGTACTGGCGAACCGGAAAGCGACCGTTTTCCCGGATTATGAAAGCACTCTTATTTTTAGCGAGGCAGGGGTGATTCATCTTCATGATCATGTCGTAGTTGACGAAAATATTATCACTTGTGAACATTCGAAGTTCATCAAGGAATTTGCGGATGCTGTTATCGAAAAACTGAAAGGTTAGTAATGCCGAAAAAACCTGAGAAGGCTTATAAAAATTTGGAATTTCTTACTAGCAGGGAAGCTCGGATTATCCGGATATTGGCTGAGTATTTAGAACCAAGAGTTCGCTTTCAAAAACAGAATGTAAAAGATACTATCGTATTTTTTGGTTCTTCACGAGTTGTTGATAAAGAAACGGCACTCAAAGAAGTGGAGCAGGCCAGGAAGGCTTTTGAGGTATCTCCAACAGAAGAAAATCGTCTGGCTTTGAAAAAAGCAGAAAAGCGGCTGGAGTTATCTCACTATTATGAAGATGCTCGTGAATTGGCGAAGAGATTAACGGAATGGTCGATGAACCTCCACAATAGCCATCGGAGATTTCTCATCACTTCCGGAGGTGGTCCAGGAATTATGGAAGCAGCCAATCGCGGCGCCTGGGAAACCCCTGGTGGGCGGTCCATCGGGTTGAATATCTCCATCCCCAGTGAACAGGATTGTAATCCCTACATCACCGATGAGTTAAATTTCGAATTCCATTACTTTTTTACCCGAAAATTCTGGTTTGTGTATCTGGCGAAAGCAATGGTCATCTTCCCCGGAGGGTTTGGGACCATGGATGAGTTGTGGGAGGTGTTAACGCTGCTCCAAACCCGGAAGGTGGAAAAAAAATTACCGGTCGTCATGTACGGTTCATCCTACTGGAAAAATTTGATAAACTTCGATTACCTGGTAGAGAACCTGATGATTGAACCGGAAGATTTGAATTTGATATATTTTTCTGATTCTGTGGATGATGCTTTTAATTATTTAAAAGACAAGTTGACTGAGTATTTCCTCCTCAATGACGACAACCATTTTATTGAAGAGGGGTAAAACACGGATTGAACAGTTAAAGGATATACGACATTTTCCTTCCCTAACATATGACAACCGGCTATCTTCTGGCGGTACTGACAGGTGTCTTGTTTGGAGTTCAGGGAGCCTACGGTAAAGCCATTTCAAAATATTTTGATGCCCCCTTTTTAGCGTGGGCAAATTTTGCCTTCACCGTTCCATTTGTATTGTTTCTCCTTTTTTTATCTCCCATCCCGGAAGTTGATTGGGTAAGTTTTGTCTGGTCAACGATGATCAGCTTTATGGTCAATCTGATAGCCTGGATATTATTTTTCAGAGCTCTTTCACTCTCTCCTCTCTATTTGACGATGCCTTTCACAGCACTGACTCCCTTGTTTACCATACCCATCGCTTTTTTCTTGCTGGGTGAACTTCCGGATTTCAGGGGAGTGATTGGGATACTGTTGATTATTGCGGGGGTCTATTCCATTCAGGCCGAAAGGGAATCCCTGATAGCTCCATTTATCCATCTTTTCAAAGAGAAGGGAACCCGACTCATGCTAATTGTGGCGGTTATCTGGTCCCTTTCTGCCACAGTGGAGAAAGTTGCTGTTCAAAGCAGTTCGCCACAGTTCTATGCTGTCACTATTCATCTGCTGTTGGCTGTTGCCTATTTCCCTTATGTCTATCGAAAGCACCCGGGGAAAATGAAACAGATGACTGATAAACTCTTGTGGTTAATTATGCTGGGAGCCATCAGCGGTACCCTGGCGATATGTCAGTTTACCGCCCTGAAATATCTGGATGTGAGCTATGTGATTGCATTCAAAAGAGCAGGAGTGATGCTCAGTGTTTTTCTGGGGTTTGTGTTCTTTGGAGAAAAAAGAATCCTCCTTCACCTTCTCGCAACCGGTTTAATTATCAGCGGTGCGTTGATGATTATGTTCTAAGATTGCTGTGAGCACCCTCTTGGTATTTTTCAGGTTGTCAAACACCAGATCGGGCTGGTATTGACTCAACTCCCTGACTGACCAACCTCCGGTGGCGACAGCCAGCGACTTGAAGTGATTGACTTTGCTACACTGGATGTCTTTGGGGGTATCACCGATGATCCAGATATTCTCTGGGTGAAAGGTTGTTCGATAGTGTTCCGATGCTCTCTGACGCGCCAGAGGCGGAAGGTGGTCCCGGTTTAACGAATCGCTACCAAAGGCACCAATTGGAAAGTAGTGATTCAAATTGGGAGGGGTTAGTTTTATTCGGGCGCCCGGTTCGAGATTACCCGTCACCAGCCCGATAAAAAATTGGGAATTGTTGGAAGTAGCCTGAAGGAGTTCTTTAATACCCGGTAGCACCTCTACCGAATCCTCTTCACTCAAATATGATTCAAGATAAAATAAATATCGCTCAATAATTCGATTGAGGGTTTCAGGAGTCGGTGAAGTGGTTATCTGATTTTTCCTGAGTAAGGTATGAATAATCTGTTGATCGGTGGAACCGGCGAAGTCTGAAAATTCACTCTCAATGGAACAATGAAATTCCTCCTCAATTGCCCGCACCATTGCTTTTCTACCCTTGCCTCCGGTCAGAATTAACGTACCATCAATATCAAAGAGTAAGAGAACAGGAGTGTAGGATTGGCTCATGAGTAACCCAGTCGTTTTAGCATTATGTCTTTCTTACGCCAGTTCTCAGCAACTTTAACGAACAATTCCAGATATACCGGTCGCCCGAGAAAGAGTTCTATTTCCTCCCGCGCCATTTTACCCACCTTCTTTAAAGCATGGCCATCCTTCCCAATGATTATCGATTTTTGACTGGGCTTTTCCACATAGATAACCGCACGGATGTAATCTTTTCCTCCGGGACGTTCTTTAAATTCCTCGATGTCCACATGGGTGGCATAAGGGATTTCTTCCCCATAGCGCTGGAAAATTTTCTCACGGAT
>RFIL01000312.1 GCA_003695285.1 Calditrichota bacterium | reverse complement strand
TTTTGCTTTTGTTATGCTGATTCCCGGATCGGTCGTCGGCATATAGAGGAGATCCCCTTCGTTTAAGGGCGGCATAAACTCCGACCCGATGTGTTCTACCGGAAAAATTGACACCAGCAGAACCACCAGAGCCACAATAATAGTTGTCCATTTAAACCGTAAAACAAGATTAATCACCGGTCGGTATATCCGGATCAGGAAGCGGTTGATAGGATTTTTTTCTTCCGGCAAAATTTTTCCACGGATGAAATATCCCATTAATACCGGAACAATCGTAATAGATAACAGGGCTGCGGCTGCCATGGAATAGGTTTTGGTAAATGCCAGGGGTTTAAATAGTCTACCCTCCTGAGCTTGAAGGGTAAAGACAGGGAGAAAGGAAAGGGTAATAATCAACAAGGAATAAAACAATGCCGGCCCAACCTCCTTGCTGGAGTCGATAATAATTTGCCAGTGATCTTTTTTCCCTCCATCCCGTTCGATATGTTTATGGGCATTCTCAATCATCACAATGGCGGCATCAATCATTGCACCGATGGCAATGGCTATCCCTCCCAAGGACATGATATTGGCATTCAACCCCTGATAGTACATCACCAAAAATGCCATCAGGATACCCATGGGGAGGGTAAAAATTGCGACAAAAGCACTTCGAAAGTGCAGGAGAAAGATGATGGTCACCAGAGCCACCACAATACTCTCTTCCAGGAGCTTCTCTTTCAGATTATCGATCGCCCGTTCAATCAAGCCTGAACGATCATAGGCGGTGTGAATTGTGACTCCTTCGGGTAACCCTTTTTTGAGCTCTTCCAGCTTCTGTTTGACGGCATGGATGGTTTTCAGGGCGTTTTCACCAAAGCGCATCACCACAATGCCCCCCACGGTCTCTCCCTCACCGTTCCAATCTGCCAGTCCGCGACGCAATTCCGGCCCCAGATGCACATCGGCAATATTTTTGATTAAGATGGGAGTGCCATTTTCATCCACCCCCACCGGAACATTTTCCACATCTTCGATGGATTTAATATATCCGAGACCTCGAACCATAAATTCCGTTTCTCCCATTTCCACCAGTCGGCCACCCACATCATTGTTACTCCGCTTTAAAGCCATCCGCACTTTGGAAATAGGAATGTTATAAGCCAGCAATTTATTGGGATCCACCTCCACCTGGTATTGCTTAACAAACCCACCGATGCTGGCAACCTCTGCCACTCCCGGAACGCTCATCAACTCATAGCGCAGATACCAATCCTGAATGGAACGTAACTGTTGCAAATCATATTTATCCCCGCCATCCAGGGTGTATTCATAGACCCATCCGACTCCGGTAGCATCCGGGCCCAGCGTGGGGGTCACACCAGCCGGAAGTCGGTTCGCTACATAGTTCAGATATTCCAGCACCCGGCTTCGTGCCCAGTACAGATCAGTCCCGTCTTCAAAAATGATGTAGACAAAGGATAACCCGAAAAATGAGTATCCCCGGACGACTTTGGCGTAAGGGACAGCCAGCATGGCAGAGGTTAAGGGATAAGTCACCTGATCTTCCACCACCTGTGGTGCCTGCCCGGGATATTCAGTAAAAATTATCACCTGTACATCACTAAGATCCGGGATGGCATCTACCGGAGTATCCAGCATGGTCACCAGACCAGCAGCGCCTATCATAATGGTAAAAATAATGATCAGGAATCTATTGTTTACCGAAGCTTCAATAATTTTTTCTAACATAGTCTTCTCTCCGCAACACTTATCGGTCCTGTAAGTAAGCGTTTATTAATTTTTTTTCTTTCAGACAATCCCTTATTCTTCCCAATTGATTACATATTTTTCATCTCACCGGAATCCCCGGCGTTATGCTGATGCTCCGTAGAGGTTTGTTTTTGTTTCTTTTCTTCCAACATTTTTTGGATGGCTTCCTGAAGCCGACTTTCACTATCCAGTAAGAACTGAGCAGAGGTAACTATCTTTTCTCCCTCAAGTAGTCCTGAAATCACCCTGGTATAACGATTCCCGGGTCCCCCCTCTTCACCGATGCGGATTTCACGGGGCTCAAATTTTCCGGGCTCTCGAACCACGAAGACAATGTTTCGTTCACCAGAACGAATGATTGCTTCCGTGGGTATTACCAGAGTACCTGGAATGGTGCGTGTTTGCAGTCGGATATTCACATACATCCCCGGCTTTAACTCCAGGTTGGGGTTTTCGAACTCCAATCTCACATGAACATCCCGGGCTTTCTCTCTTAAATAGGGATAGATATATGAAACCTTTCCTTTGTAAATTTTCCCCGGGAGATAGGACAATTCCATTTCCGCAGGTTGTCCTTCCTCAACCCATGGCACTTCATAGTCGTAAATACTGGCATGGACCCAGACTGTGGAAAGATCCGCGATTTCAAAAAGGGTTTCACCAGCCTTCACATGTGCCCCATCTACTACATTTCGCTTCACCACCATCCCACTGGCAGGAGCACGGAGTAAAACCGTCTTTTTTACCTCACCGGTTTTTTCCAGTCGTTCAATCTCTTCAGGAGGGATATCCCAGTACAGGAGCCGTTTTCGAGCAGATTCCAGCAATGACTCCCCTCCTTTGCGAATGGTTTCAAACTCACTTTCACTCACCATTCGTTGAGTGTTTAGTGCCAGCAAATATTCCTCCTGCGTGGTCACTAATTCCGGAGAATATATTTCCAACAGAGGTTGTCCTTTCTTTACCATTTCTCCGGTATAGTTCACATACAATTTTTCAATCCAGCCAGAAATCTTGGTGGTCACTTCATAGAGTTGGTCTTCATTATAATCAATTTTACCAACAGTCCGAATTTGACGGCTGAAGTCCATCCGTTGGACAGTACCATAACGAACACCCATATTTTGCACCGTGACCGGATCAATCGTAATGGCACCACCTCCTCCCAGGGTTGCCTCATCTTCATAAACCGGTATTAAATCCATGCCCATTCGAGATTTTCCGGGATGGTCATAAATTTCGGTGGGATCCATCGGGGCTCGCCAGTAGAGAATTTTCCGTTCCCCTTTGGGTTTTTGCTCTTTATTTGCGGTTGCCCCCTGTTCGGAACCACTCTGTTTCACTGGCACCAAATCCATCCCACATTTTGGACATTGACCAGGTTCATCCAGTAGAACTTCGGGATGCATCCCGCAAGTCCATAATTGACCTTCTTGCTGTTCTGAAGTACTTTCTTTATCCGAACTACTACAGGAAGAGAGCAAAACAGCTCCACCTACAATAAGAATTGACAAGAAGAGTATCAGAGTCAGTCGTTTGCGGTTGAACAGATACATATGATTTCTCCTCAAATTTTATCTCTCTATCGAGTTTATTTTTTCAACGTTGTTGTTTAGTTTGATTCCTCACCGAGATTTAGGGAACGGTGACTAATTCAACTCCAGTAGCCGCTTCCATATCCGCCAGTGCTTTGTAATACCCGCTTAATACCCGATAATAATCCAGCTCAAAATTAAACAGGTTAATCTGATTGGTAATCAGGGTTAAAAAGTCAACTTTATCCGTTTGATATCCGGCCATTGCGGATTGCAATGACTGCATGGCTTGAGGAATTATACCAGTCTGGAACAAATTAATGAGTCGTGCATATTGATGGACATCTTCCAGCGATTTATCCAATGAACCAAACACCTCATTGCGAACCTGCTGGTATTTTTGTTGAAAAGAACTTAGCATATATCGGGTTTCTTCTACCTGTTTCCGTTGTTTCCTCCAGAAATAAAGAGGAAGCTGGATGTTCACCTTACCGGTAAAAAAATCTGCACCGCCGGCACCATTTTGCAATACGTCCCGTTGGGTATACCCCAGGGTCAAGCTAAAATCGGGTAGATACCCTTTTCTGGCTAATCGTACTTTCTGTTCATTTTCTCGAATGACTGCCTGCCAGGCTTGCAATAAGGGACGATGTTGTTCAGAAAGGCGTTGCAGTGAATCCAATGAGGTGGAGAAGGGAATAAAAGAAAGTTTTGGAGACGGTGGGACGGGAGTCCCGACCTCGCGATTTAACAGAATATTTAACCGGGCTTCCAGAGTTTCTCTTTTCTGACGCAATTTTATGCGCTGATCTAGCATCTTGGACAACTCCACCTGAGCTCTTAACACATCCTGTTGTAACCCCTTCCCCACGCTATAGCGTGTCTCGGTTATTCTTACAAATTCTTCCAGAGCTCTGGTGTTTTTGTCAACTGTCTCAATCGATTTATCCACCAGACAGAGTTCATAAAACACGATTTTAACCTGACGAATTAATTGATTTTTTAACTCGCTGACCTGGGCTTCCAAAACTGCTGCATTTTCTCGAGCGATATTTTCTTTTACACCAAGTTTGCCTGGAAAAGGAAATTTTTGGGTAAAAGCAATTTGTTTACCGCTCATGGGCTCCTGATCAAAGACAAATGTCTTAACCGGGAGATTTAATACATTCAGACTTAGCATGGGGTCCGGAAGTGCCCCCGCCTGTGGAATTTTAGCCAGGGCAGCTTGATACCGTTTTTCTGCCGCCTGCAGATCCGGATTCCGCTGTAAAGCCTCCTGGATTATTTCTGAAAGAACCAGTTTATTTTCATCCTGAGCCAACATTGATGGAGCAGCAAATAAAAGTAGCATTAGCATCCAGTGAAAGATCATGCCATCAACCCATTTCATCCTCATATAACCAATCCCTCGTTCTTTGTGTGATTGTTCTTTGCCCTACTTGAAATACGTTTTAGTTTCACATAATAATGAAAGGATATTACCAGTAAAAGAATACTCCCCCACCAGAGAATTCCAAATGGAAAAACATATTCCCGCACTAAATCACCTGCAGGATGAACATGATTTGCCATCAAGGAATCATGATGGGGAAATAGGACAACCGCTGGAGGCGAGTTATCGGTAGTGGCTTCCTGGAAGAGCATCCGATGATATAGACAGGTGTAACGATTTCTGATATTCATCGGAAAAAACAGGAGAGCCCCAAGCAATCCGATACTTGTCACAGCGACGATGATTAATTTTTGTCCTTTTAAACTCATTTCCATCATTACCATAATTTTCTTTGTTCATTTAACGAGATTGATAACAATCAATTGTGATGCCAATATTTCATCACCCGGCATATCCGAGGCATCCTTCAAAACCATAATACATTGATTTTCAACAAATTAAATTAAACTAAATTTGATTAAACAAATCACCGAGAGGGTAAAATGGGGGGATCGATTTCAGAAGATGTAGAATAATAGACACCTTATCTGTAGAATATTCTACAAACAAACATGGTTTTCAATAAAATCTTTCAACACTTTCCTATTTTATAAAAGAGGAAATTTACCCAGATGGCGGGATTGAAAAGCTACAAAGATTAAGTCCCCCTGGTTAGATTGATAAAGGGATATGGAAGGGGAGTTGATCATAATAATCACACGGCGATGGGTATATTCCCTTCGCCGTGTTTAACGTAACTCAACGTTCACAAATTCCTTGTCCGGAAATCGAAAAATTCAAGAAGTGGGTGTTGTTTCTTCTTCCTTATAAAGCCAGGCACCTGCCAGACCAGCTATGGCTAACTCAACAAACCCCCATATAATGGTAATGAACACCAGGTCCATGGGAAATAATCCACTGATACCATATCCAAGGAATCCCAGAAACCACATACTAACCCAGACGACTTCTCCAGCAAGAATAGCCGTTTTGGGCCCCGGCCCAAACCTGGGACGTATGGCGGCGTAAATCCACACAATTAAAATCCCGGTAAGAAAGCCCCAGATGTAATACCACACCAGGGTACCGGGACTCTCACCCATACCATATTTTTCCAATACTTGTTTCCATTGTTCACCGACAACCCAGATATTCAATACGGATTCCGTGATATTCAGGATTAGCCCTGCCAGTAATCCTCCCAACACCACCCGTTTTAGATTAATCTTCCCCATTGCATCCTCCATTGATTTAGCGAACGATACTTAATTGTGAGTGAAATTAAGTTATCATTTTCTAATGAAATATGCAAAAAAT
Source organism: Calditrichota bacterium (assembly GCA_003695285.1). Taxonomy (GTDB): domain Bacteria; phylum Calditrichota; class Calditrichia; order RBG-13-44-9; family J075; genus J075. The sequence continues at coordinate 6,316 of RFIL01000312.1, read as the reverse complement.
TAACATCTCTGTTTTACTCTGGTTAAGAACATTAAAAATTAATTAATTCTAATTTTTAATTTGGAAATTTTAGCCCCTGAGAGTAAACTATATAAAGAAAACATTAAGCTAATCACTCTAAACCAATAAGATTATTATTGTTTCATTTGATAATTGTGTAAGTATGTTCCCAAATCAGTAGGAGCAGTTTAACGATTTACACAGGACCATCTTAAATCATAAAACAGATGTGTATCAATTCGTAACTGATTGAAACCAGGGGTCGCAACTTTAAAAAGTTCAGGGCACTGGTGGCTTTAATGATAGATGTGCAAGTTCAATCGGGTTCTATCCTCATTTTTCCGAATTGTATACAGTAGTGTTCCCCCACTAAATTGATACGCAATCCATACATTGGCATTACAACAAACTTTTTGAGAAAAAAAAATGACTTTTTAAAACGTGGGAGAACTGTCTTCTGGAGTTTTAAAAAACAACTTACAAAGGATATCTGGTGATAAGGAATGCCCAATCATCACCACAACTGAAGGAAAAGGGTCAATGAAGTTGTTTTCATTACATCGCAATATGTTGGTCAAATCACTGGTGCTTATCCAGTGTCTTTTGGGAATCTGGGGTATATGGCTCCTGAACAACATAAATACTTCTTATCAAAAAGCGGCAGAAAAGATTAGCATGATTGAAGAACTCGAGAATTTAGAATTCTCGTTGCTTCAATTACAACGTATGATGTGGCTATCAAAAGACAGCGTGCAATCCGACTCTTTGGTACATCATTGGAACTCGATGTTTGAATCTTATTTGATTCAGCGCAAACATTCTGAATCATCTAACAGGAAGTCAACAGCTCTCACTGAGTTGTTGGATACCGGAGATTCTCTTTTTGTGGCCATTAATCAAAGTCTTGATAGTATTCAACATTCATCGCTCTGGCAGTATCCCGATGCCTCACACCTCCAATCACATCAGAAACTGCTTTTTAATATATTCTATTTTAAAAAACAGGTTACGGATGAATGGAATCTGTTGAATTCAAGAATTTCCCAGCAAGAACAAACCAGTTATTTCATTTTATTATTTTTTGGGCTTTCTATTCTATCCCTGGTGTGGTTAAGCAGAAAAAACAATGCATTAAATTCAACGATTCCCAATATTTCTAACCCAGAATCGGAACATCGTTCCTTAAGAATTTTCCCTTCGGCAAAGCTCAGCCACTATAATGCCCGCAGAGATTTTTTAGAAAAAAAGGAAACTGAATTCCAGACTATTTTTAACAACTCGCCATTTATGTTTTTCATCCTGGATCAAGATGGCAACATCAAATCTGTAAACCATTTCGCCAGTACTCAGCTAAGTTATTCACCAGAAGAATTGATCGGGCAACCGATGGGAAAAGTTATCCATGAAAAGCATCGTCAATTGTGGCAGAAAGAAATGCTAAACTGCCAAAAAAATCATGGTATCCTCGGCCATCAACAAATGTTAAACCTCTGCAAGGATGGAACTTCCTTCTGGGTGGATCAATTTATTCGGGCTTTTTTCAACAGTAATGGGGAAATGAATTTGTTGGTGTTTAGTAATGATATTACTCACCAGAAAATAACCGAAAAAGAATTTCAACGCACATATTCTCAATTACAGCAAAAGTTGCTAAATTTATCTTCTGAAATCGAGCAAACTCATCATCATCTGGGGAAAGAGAGTTTAAAGCGCCAACGCCTGGAAGCCGCTTTGTTAAATAGTGAAGAACGCTACCGATTGTTTTCCCAATGGGTTTGTGATTATTTTTATACGTTTCGTATCGATGAAAACAATCACTTTGAAATAGAATGGTTAACCAAATCCTTTTCCCAATTAACCGGTTTTGACAATTCGGTTTTGCAGGAAAAAAATGGTTGGATGAATGTGATATTTCCAGATGACATCGAGACCGTGAAACAAATTTTTCGAAATTTTCTGGATAATCGTGCTGACAGGGGTGAGTTTAGAGTTTTTACCAAGAACGGAAAGATTTGTTGGCTATGGTTTTACGGATTTCCGGTATGGGATGAAAAGCAACAGCGTGTGGTTAAAATTTATGGGGGAGCTCAGGACATCACCGGGAGGAAACGTGCTAACGCAGCTCTGCAGGAAAGTGAGCAACGTTTTCGTCAGTTATTTGAAAATTCACCCGACGTTGTTATTGTCAAGGATTCAGAGGATCGGATACTGGATGCTAATCAGGCCGCCTGTCAGTTGTTCAGATATAGCCTGGATGAACTCCTTCAGATAGAGTTTGAAACCCTGCTCTCGTCTCCGGAAAAAGACTCCTTTTTGAAAAAAATTGAGCAACGACTGAATGGTCGCTTACCCTTGATAGAAGTCACTACAATTTCTAAAACCGGTGAAACGATTCCGGTTGAAGTGAATGTCTCCAACATAATTTATAAGAACAAACCCGCCTTATTACTCCACATTCGCGATATTAGCGAACGTAAATCCATGGAGAAGAAAATTCTCCATTATACTGAAAAATTAGAAAGCATGGTGGCAGAACGCACTAAAAAGATAAAAGTGTTGGAACGCCAACGACGTGAGACTGAAAAATTGGTCGCTACAGGTCGTATGGCTGCTCGAATAGCCCATGAAATCAACAATCCCCTGGCCGGTATCCAGAATTCATTCCGGTTAATAAAAGATAGTATTCCAACCAACCACCCTCATCATCACTATGTTGAGCGCATTGATAATGAAATAAATCGCATCGCCAATATTGTTCGGCAAATGTTTGATTTGTATCGCCCGGATCGCGTTTCATCCAAAAGGTTTTCTATCCTCAGAACTGTGAAGGAAGTTATCTCCCTGATGGATAGCTATTCCAGAGAACGTCAGGTGAAGATTCGGATTATTCCTATAAAAGGAAACTCTACGGTCACCTTACCTGAAAATCTGGTTCGTCAGGTATTATTTAACATTATTCAAAACGCTATTGAAGCATCTCCCCAGGGTGGGGAAGTCGTTATAACTCCTAAGACAGTAAAAAATGGAATCCTTATTTCAATATCAGATCAGGGGTGTGGGATTAAGGAAAAATATCGCCATAAAATATTTGAACCGTTTTTTTCCACTAAAAATCAATTTAAAGCAAGTGGTATGGGATTAGGGTTATCTATTTCGAGAGAAATCGTTGAGGCGTTATCGGGAACTATCAATTTTGAGACTCAAAAAAATCAGGGAACAACTTTTCATATTTTTTTACCTTCCGTAAAAAAAGCTAAAAGGGGGAGAAAAAACAATGCCGCTTAGAGCACATATTTTGATTGTTGATGATGATGAAACTTTTTTGATGTCCACGGCCGATTTAATTCGTAAGGAAGGGTATCACTGTACCTGTGCTTCCGATGCGTTTTCTGCCCTGGAGTATCTTCGCACAAAAAATTTTGATCTTATTTTAGCCGACATTAAAATGCCCGGCAATGCGAACCTGGAATTCATCGAAAAATTAGTCAAAGAAAAAAATGGAATTCCTATCATACTGATGACGGGATACCCCGATGTTAATACTGCCGTGCGTTCTATAAAATTGCCGGTAATTGATTATCTTATCAAACCATTTAATTTTGATCATCTGTTAGAACAAATTCAGTTAGCTTTGAATTCTTCCGGTTTGTCACCAGAAGAAGTTTTTCGCATGAGGGTATTAAACGTTTTAGACAAACATCTTTCTAACCCATATTTTACTGTAGATATCCTCGCCCGTGAATTAGGGATTAGCCATTCACAACTCCACCGAAAATTAACTGCGCTTACGGGAAAGTGCACTACCCAGTTAATCAATGATTATCGTCTTGAAAAAGCTACAGAATTGATGAAACAAAATGTTTACACAATTTCAGAGATTGCCTTTATGGTTGGGTTTAACAGCCCTAATTATTTCACAAAATGTTTTAAGAAAAAATTTAATTGCACCCCCAGAGAGTACATGAAAAGATTAGAGCTTACTCAGGAAAAATAAAATCTAAATGTCATTTCATCTTCATCACCTGTTGAGTATCGACTCTAATATTTTTTACCCTATTTCTTTCAGTAGTTTTCTCATCCCCTGAACCCCCTCATTTTCCTTAAAAATGCAATAAAATTACTCTTTTTTGACAGGATTGTACATGCACCAAAAGGGTGTCTTTCCTTATATTCAATTCAGGTCTAAGAAAAAATGGGATTAGTGAACTGGTCTTTTGTTAACCTATCTAAGGATTAACCTATCTAAGGATTAGTTCTTTCTACCCAGGAAATTTATCGCGGGCACCAGGGGATACTTTTATCATTCCATTCAGGTATTTCATTTTAAACTCAATTCACTAACCAAAATAACTCTAACCAGGAGGTAAGATATGTATTGTAAGTGTCACAATATCTATATCTATCTTGTACTGATTTTGTGTTTTTCCCTAAGCGGGTTGGCACAAAATCCCAACGCACCACCCCCACTAAGTACTTTACCAATACCCGAACCCAGCAATCTCGGCGATTTTGTAAAAAACAAACAAAAAGCCATTGAGCTGGGGAAAGCACTATTCTGGGATATGCAAGCCGGAGGAGACGGAGTACAAGCCTGTGCTAGTTGCCATTTTCAGGCAGGTGCAGATGTTCGTATTAAGAATCAGCTAAGCCCGCACGGTGCGCCGCCCGCAACAGATCCGGGCGCTTCTTTTGAGGTCGGGGGACCCAATTATACTGTTCAACGTGCAGATTTCCCATTTCGTGAACTCAGCGATCCGGAAGATCGCAATTCAACCGTACTCTTTGATAGTGATGATGTCTTCTCTTCGCAAGGCGTTTTCGATGCCATGTTTAATGATATCATCCCTGGTGCAGCCGCCGATGATATGACATTTGTTGCTGATCCGGTATTTAATGTAAATGGCATCAATACTCGTCGGGTAGAACCACGAAACACCCCACCGGTAATAAACGCGGTCTTCTTTGTGGATAATTTTTGGGATGGGCGAGCTAAATTTTTCTTCAACGGGGTAAATCCATTTGGCAATCTGGACCCCAATGCCCGCATCCTGGAAAAACAACCCGATGGCAGTGTAATTCCCGTAGCTATTCTGATAGATCGCGCCAGTTTAGCTTCGCAGGCTGTAGGCCCCCCTTTGAGCGATTTTGAGATGGCGTCTGCTGGAAAGGCTTTTCCCAAAATTGGAAAAAAACTATTTTCAGTGACTCCGCTTGGTTTACAAAAGGTTCACCCCAACGATAGTGTGCTGGGTTATCTTTCCTTATGGCCCAATCCAGGTATAAGTGTTGATTACGCTACCTTGATTCAGGAAGCGTTCCAGAACAAATACTGGGATTCCGATAAGGTGTTTGATATTAATCGTAATGAAATCGGAACTGGCGCCCCCTCCAATACCAATGAATACAACCTGATGGAGATGAACTTTTCTTTATTCTGGGGATTGGCCATTCAATTATACGAGGCCACCCTCGTCTCCGACCAAACTCCCTATGACGATTTTCAAATGGGCAACAACAATGCTCTCACAGCAGAACAGAAAGAGGGATTGACAATCTTCCTAAATCAGGGGAAATGTATCAACTGCCACAGTGGAGCCGAGTTTGCCGGTGGAACTATTGATCAGTTAATTGACAATCCTGTAGAGGTGAATGGTGACCTGGAGGGGATTATAGAACGGATGAATATGGCTCAAGGTCAGGCCATTTATGATGCCGGTTTCTACAACATTGGCGTTCGGCCAACTGGTGAAGATATTGGTCGGGGTGGCACAGCTCTGGGTGAACCGTTATCCTTTTCCCGTTTCGCCAAACTTCATGGTCAGGATGCTATTGGCATCCCGCTTAACCTGAATCCAGCGGTGGATCCCAATGAGCGAGATGCCGTGGATGGCGCTTTTAAAACCTCCAGCTTGAGAAATATCGAATTGACTGGTCCTTATTTCCATAATGGCGGCCAGGCAACCCTCTTGGAGGTGGTTCAATTTTACACCCGCGGTGGTGATTTCCATGATGCGAATATTGACAACCTGGACCCTGACATTAATGTCATCGGCCATATCCGAGGGAAACCTCATCGGCAAAGAGCATTGGCAGCCTTTATGTTAGCGTTGACCGATGAACGGGTGGTATATCAACGAGCTCCTTTTGATCATCCCCAAATTTTCCTTCCTCACGGTCATCCAGGTGATGAAAGTTCTATAGCCGGAACAGACCCCTTTGGAAATGCTATTTCAGACTTAGTTGAGTTTCCTGCGGTCGGAGCTGAAGGAGCTTCTTTTGCCTTAAAGCCATTTTTAGATGCTGATCAGCTGGGACC
>RFIL01000311.1 GCA_003695285.1 Calditrichota bacterium | reverse complement strand
GTAAAATAAAAAGTTAATTTGTTATGATCCCACTGGTATTCTGCATCGACCAGATTCATATTTAGCTGGTGCTTGACAATTTTATCCTTACAAATCCGTACTGCTTTCTCTTCCAGTTGCCGATTTTCCTCATATTTTTTCAAATCATCACTGGTGGCAATCCGGGCAACATTTTTCAATTCATCTTCTACGATATCTTCATAAAATAAATGCCCTCGCTGAATGACTTTCCCCAGATCCATCCCTTTATCTGCTTCGACAATCACATAATCTTCCTGTTTTATGGTCAATCCAACTCGGTTGGCATAAATACCAATTCTTCCGGCCTTAAACGCAACTTCTACCACATCTATTGCCATAACAGTGCTCCTATCTAAACTGACCTTACTTAAGACATTGAATTATTTTTACTTCTGCCTTAAGTGTTGATTAAGTTTAATAGCCAGGTCGGTTAAAATCAATAAAGGATTGAAATTCCTTACATCTTTCAACTGCTCCATGGCTGTTTCAATGCTCCATACCACAGCGGTGATATCCATTTTCGGCAAATACTTGTAAAAACTTTCAAGTGAATCCAGCTTATCATAATTATACAATTTTTCTTTGTCTTCGATATGGTATTTCAGGTATAAAATATCCTGAAACCAGAGTAATAACATCCACAGCAACAACCGGGCTTCCTCCCGATCTTTGGTACCGGAGAAGGATTCCACTATTTTTAGCAATTCCTGGGAGCGATGTATCAACACAACCTTCCTGAGGAATTCCAGAGCTGCCTCACGAACCTCCAGAATATCTTTATCCAAAAAATCAAAAACACGTTTTATGTTATATCCCGAAAGACGAATAAGAACTGGCAGGAGGTCTTTGTCTACATCCGGTTGGTAGCGCTGCACAATTGTTTCAATTTCCTCCAGTGATAATTTATGAAATCGAAATAATTGACATCTGGATTTGATGGTGGGAAGAATTTTGTAAATACTGGAAGTGGTTAAAATTAGCATCAGGTTTTCGGGAGGCTCTTCCAGAAGTTTTAACAGGGCATTTGCTGCTTCCACCCGCATCTTTTCTGCCTGGGAGATAATAAAAATTTTTCTCCTCCCTTCATATACCTTAAACCGGGCTTCACTTTTTAGCTCACGAATGGTATCGATGGAGATGAAAGTGGATTTCCCAGGGAATTGTACTCGCTGGTAAGGATTCTCTCGCAAAGAGGCATAAGCTGCATCCAGTTCCTTTTCCTTAAGGTTGGTTTTAGCAGGAGTGGGGAAAACAATTTTCACATCGGGATGCTGAAAAGTGGCAATTTTTTGATATTGAGGATGACTTCGATCTACTATCCCCTCCGGAGAGGCGCAGTTAATGAATTGTGCAACGGAAATTGCGAAGGCATCTTTACCACAACCTTCAGGACCATAAAAGAGCAAGGCATGAGGAAAGCGCTTCTGTTTCCAGCTCTGAATGATCTTTATTTGATTTTCTAAATGTCCAACTTCCGGTGCAAATCCAACTTTATCCATTCCGCTCATTCCGGTTTGGTTGAAATGACCAACTTTTTTACCCCATTCTGTCGAGCAACATCCATAATCGCAACCACCAGCCCATGATGAGTTTCTTTGTCAGCACTAATGATTAAACTCTTATCCTGGCTGTTTTTCATAGTTGTCTGAAGAACATTGGGGAGGTCCTCCAGAGTAATCTCCTCACCCCGAAAAAATATTTTCTCATCACTGCTGATACTCAAGACAGCCTTCTCCACCCGTTCCGGCTTTGCTGAAGCGGCTTTTGGGAGCTCCAGCTTAATCCCGGGCTGTTCCAGAAAAGTGGAGGAAACGGTAAAGAAGATAATTAAAATAAACAATACATCTACCAGAGGAGTGATGTTTAAAATCACTCGTCGTGGTTTTAAATCTATCAGTTTCATTGGGCTCGAAAGTTTATCTGTTCGACTTCTTCTCCTTTAGACTGGAGACGGATAATTTTATTCAGGAGTAAAAGAGTAAATTTTTCTATATCCAGAATTAAATTTTGTGAACGGCTGCTAAAAAAATTATAGGCGATCAAAGAAGGAATTCCAATAATTAGACCGGTAGCAGTGGTAATCAATGCTTCGGAGATACCCCCTGACAATGCTTTAGCCTGCCCCACTCCCAGTTGTTGAATGACGTTAAAGACTTCGATCATACCAATCACAGTACCCAACAATCCTAACAAAGGGGCAATAGCAGCGATTGTTTCCAACACTCCCAATCCCCGGGTTAAATACCTTACCTGCTGGCGACCTTCATCTTCAATGGTGTTGCGAAGTTCAGCAGGAGGTAAATCACTATTTTCCAGGCAAGCCTTCACAATTTCCGAAAATGGCCCATTGAATTTCCGGGCAACCTCATAAGCTAAATTCAGATCGTCCAATTTTTTTACTTGTTCCAATACAGCAATAATTTCCGGAATTAAAATTTTCTTCCGGCGTTGCGACCACAGCCGTTCTACGATAACCGCCAGTGCAATTAAGGAACTTAACACCAGCGGGTACATCATAATTCCACCTTTTTGAAATAATTCAAGCATTTCGATTATCCATTCCCATTGGGTTAGTTAACATCTTCCATAATCTTGTAAAAGTCATGGATGTTTATTAAGCTCATTTAACTATTGTCAAAAATATTGGGGCGTTTCATGATAATAATTTCTTCCCTTACTGAGAGTGACGGCGAAATAGTTCCTTCAAGTCCGGATAGATCATCACGAACTTAATTTCCAGAAAGTCTTCGGGAAAATCCGGGGGTAGCGCTTTGAAGGGAAAAACACTTTCCAATGCATTGATACTGCTGGTCTTTAGAGATTCATGACCAACATGTTTTAGAACTTCATAAGACATTAACTCCCCCTTCTGATTCACACGTATTTTTACATAGGTATAACCGCTGATCAACCCCATTTGCCAGGCAGTGGGAGCATACCAGTGATGCAAAATTTTTCGTTCGAAAGCTTTCCACCAGGGGGCCCAATCCCAGGCATAGGTACTCATTCGCATTTCACCAATTAAATCCGCCTGAAATTCTCTGGAAGATAACGGTGAAACGTCTTCCTTGGCTTTTTTCTGGTTGCTCCGAGAGGTGCTTTCACCTATGAGTTTTTTAGAAAAAGTTCGTTGTGGCTTATATTGGGAGATGAGTTCCTCACCGGAATAATTTTCTAATTCGTCAGACATATCCCGGGAAGAGGATTCCTGTTCATCAGGCACAAAATCCTCAATTTTTTCGGGTTCTTGCTCATCCTGGGAAGCAATATCTCCCCCTGACGTTTGAGTTTCCGGAGCAGCTGCCCGAGAGGAATGTTCCGCCAGCAAAGCAGTTTCATCCGGGTTAACTTCATCAGCATTGGGATTTTCTACCACCTGGTACAATTTAGGAGGTAGGGGAGGTGGTTGTTCAGGTTCGGGTTGCGATTCCTGAGGTGGCGGGGGAGTCTGTTCCGGTTCTTCAAACTCCAGCACAATGGGGTTGCTCTCTTCTATTTGACTGGCTTCCAGAGGAGTTGTGAAGATATCCCAAACCCCTAACAAGAAGAGTAAAAGAACATGAAAGAGTAGCGAAATTAAAAACGCAATTATATAAATGTTCCGTTCTGTTTTTTTCATGGGTACAACAACCAACCCTTTTTCCGGTAATCCACGCCCTCCCCGGAATCGTTGTTCTTCCAGGGCTGTTTCCGATGCTTATCTTACGTATTGTCCTGGAAATGGTTCATTCCTGGAGTGAGGAGATGGCTTCATCCACCGTATCAAAAAAATCAAATGAGCGAGAAAGTTGGGCAATTTTCATCATGTTTTCAATGTTCGGGGCGACTCCCACCAGGAACATTTCTCCATTTCGGCTGTGAGCCAATCGTTTCCCAAAGAGTAACACACCTAATCCCGAACTATCCATCTCCCTGACGTTGCTTAAATCCACTATTAAATGCTCACAATCTTCTGAAAATTCCATCACAATTGCTTCTTTCAGTTCCCCTTGATTAGCCTGGTTGATCGTCTCGGTATTAATGGTAAAAATTAACAACTCGTCCTTTTTCGATGTCGAATATGAAAGTGCCATGATAACTCATTTTGCTTTAGTTTAACGTACTATTTTTTAGACTCCATTTATCAGCGAAACTTGCGTCTAAAAACAAGAATATCTTCATAAAAAAAGGTATTCATTACACTCCCCGATGAGGGTAAACTAATTTATAGCGGGATTAAAATGGATCAAAACAAAAAAAGCCGGATAAAGAGATATCCGGCTTTAAAAAATATTGCTCCTTCAGATTATCCCTCCGGAGTCACATCAGAGGTTTTGATGGGCTTCTGAACCCGAGTTTCATAATAATCATTGTTTTTGGTGAGCTCAAACATTTCCAGTAATTTTTCTTTATTCCAGACCAGATCCGCCCGGCTATAAGCGGCAAAATCATAGACCTGTGTTAATTCTATGGCTTCTCTGGGGCAGGCTTCTTCACACATCCCACAGTAAATACATCGGAGCATATCAATCTCAAATACCACCGGATATTTTTCCCGATCATCCCAGGGAGAGACGCCACCGACAATGTGAATGCATTTTGCGGGACAGGCTGCCGAACACATTTCACAGGCCACACACTTGATACGCCCCTGTTCATCCTTGTTTAAGCGATGAGCACCGCGATATCCTGGTCGAGGAACCCACTTCTCCTCAGGATATTGTACCGTAAATTTTTTCTTGGGAATATGCCGACCGGTGATGCCCAGACCTTTTAAGATGTTTGGTAAATAGATTCTCTCCGTCCAGGTCATTTTGGGTATCGTTAACTTTTTTACGCCTATCATCTTGTGATTCCTTACCTCAGGTTTCCAATACGCTTATAATCCTATCGATTACAAAAATTTATCCACAACTCCTACAAATCGTAGTCAGAAATATAAGGATTCAAAAAACAATATAAAAAGCTTTTTTCAAGCTGTTCTTCTAACCGGAATATTTTTGATGCAAAAAAGATTTTAAATCCTCAAAATTAGAAAACACTTCAGTGGTACATCCTAAAATCCAGCTACTAATCTGATCCAGCGGAAAAGGGGTTACCATATACACGGGGATATTATGAAAATAGGCCATGGTTAATTCCCCGTGTGTGCCACCACCGTTTAAAACGTACTGATCCCAGTAGCATATGACATAATCGATTTCATTTAATAATGTATTTAAGTCCTTTTCAATGAGTTTGCGGACCGTTTTGCGAAATCGGTTTAAATCTTCCGATTTCCACCTCCGGAAATACCGCGACTCTTCCGGGGTTAATATCTTGCTTTCTTCCACACAGGGATTAAAGACAGTATGCTTCAAGGTTTGAGTCAAAAAAGGGGTAAGTTGCTCTCGCCATGCTTTCCCACCATCGGGGGCATGTTCCATAGCTCCTGCTAAATATACCCTCATACACCATTACTCCGCTGATTGGTAAACATTCACATTAAGAATTTAATTTATCATTTTTATAGAAGGATGCAAACCAATTCCCAAGAAACCCTAATAGAGGTT
>RFIL01000310.1 GCA_003695285.1 Calditrichota bacterium | reverse complement strand
GCCAGTGAATTGGTACGAAGAATAAAAGGATTAGCCCATCCCCGGATGCCATTTGATGGGCCTCCCTATCTCTCTGATAGTGAAATTCGTTTAATTGAAAAGTGGGTCCAACAGGGAGCCCGAGACAGTTCTGGCACACCTGCTCCCCTTCCGGTGAACGCCAGAATACGCCTGCATGGCACCTTATCCGGTAAATGGATATTGGATGGTCTTCCCCTGAAGGTGAACTCCAGTACACGGCTAAAAAAATCTCCTCAACCCGGGGATTATGTTCGGGTGCGGGGGATTATTTTACCAGATGGTAGTATTCAAGCAGTGAGGATAAGAAGAAGATGAAGAAAGAACCGAACAGCTCTTCCCCTCCTTTTGAAAAGGCGTTACATTACGAACAAGAGGGAGACTTTTCCACCGCCTTTGACCTTTTTCGACAGAGTCTGGAATATGATGAAATTGATATTGGGGATGCCTTATTTCATTGCGGATGGTGCCTGGAACAGGCCGCTCATCACAATTGGGAGGACATCCTTAACTATTATGAGCAGGCCGCAGAAAAAACTTCCATGGTGCTGGTGAAGATGAACAGTTATTTCCGGAGTGGTTGGCTCTGGCTCCAGGAGAAGCAATATCAACGGGCTGGAGAACATTTCCGTAAAGCGGTTGAATTTGCAGAAGAAAAAGAGGCGTGGAATGAGATCTCCTATTCGGCCCTGTATTGGTATGCGGTGGTTCTGGAAGCACAGGGACGATATCTGGATGCCCTCAGTTACCATCGGAAATTGCAAACCTTTGAAACACATTTAATTCCGGAAAGCCGATTCCGAGAAATTCAATGTTTGATTCAAATTGGTGCCTATTCCGAAGCGCTGGAAGTTTGTAAAAAATTTCAAGAATCTCCTCCAGATGATGTTGATATCGACCGGTTCAACAACTTAAAAGAGCTGGTATTAAATGAGCAGCGACTTTTAGAACAGGCGCTGGATGACAATTTTCTAATAACGGGAAAAAAATAAGATGCTGGAACAAAAGCACCCCGCCAATGGTAATGGCACCGCCATCCACTCCTCTCATTTTCGCAAAGAACTTGAGTATATCGCCTTCACCGGTCAATATGAACTTGTGCATGCCATGATGCAACGAATCTCTCCGGAGGAACGCCTGGAATATGGAAATAAATATATTTTTTCACAGACCGTTAAAGGCGGCATTTTAAAGATGCGTCGTCTCCTGGCAGCCCAAGCAGAAGAAGCGGCCAATGCAGAAAAAGCTTTCATCGATGAGGTTATGGATCATTTTCTAAATCACTGTCAGGAAACCAACTCTTTCACTCGTGAATTCTATGAGACTGTCCTCTGGTGGGGAGAGGAGCTGGAAAAATTATCATTACCGGAGGAGGCACTCTCCTGGCTGGAAATTGCTATGGATAACGGGGTTAATCGGTTTCCCGAGTTCCAACTTCAAATGATGAGTCGCATGGCTTCCATTAATGGTAAGAAAGGGGAAATCCAGAAAGCTTACCAGGTCCTATCCGACATTGCCTCACGTCCCTATATGATTTCCGACCGAAATTTAATACCGGAAATTCTTTTTAATCTTTCTCAAGCAGCGCTTCATCTTGGTAACATTTTTTATTACAAAAAGTTACTTTTTTTAGGATTAAACTTGTTTTATACAGATATCGAATCCCGAAAACAATTTTTGTTACAATTGTTATCCACCTATCGTCGGAGTTACAAGGTTCTTTTAAGTCGGGATATTCCGTTGAAAAACCGGCTTAACTTTCTTTTTCATAAAATTTATTTTTTGCTCCCGGATTTCAGCAAAGTAAAGCTGGGGTGGTTAAAGCAGTTATATCGTAAGGGTTTGCTGGGTTATGTCTATCTCCTTAATTATACCCGCCCGGAAACTCACATCGATAGTAAGGAAGAATCGGTTAGGTTTCATTTACCAGCCCTTCACACCGGAAACGGAAAGCCATTTCCCGGTGGAAATGGAAAACACTCTAAAAAAAGAGAACATATCCTTATCACCCGAGCAATGGGGGGAATTGGGGATTTATTAATGATGACTCCCGGTATACATACTTTAAAGAAAAAGTATCCACATAAGGAAATCCACCTTGCTATCCCCAAACGCTATTTTCCGGTCTTTGAGAACAATCCGGATGTGGTGTTGCTGGATATAGAAAATGATGTTATTAATTATCCCGGCTATCGCAAATGGTTTAATTTTACCGATTGCCCAGCCGCTCGGGTTGAGACTCGAACAGCCCCCCGGGTGCGGAAAACGAGAATCGAAATTTTTGCTGAAGCATTGGGGATTGGAAAATGGCGCCTAAAAAGAAATGGCCTTCTTCCGCGATACTTTTTAACTCCGGTAGAAAAAGATTTTCAGCAGCAATTTTTTCATTCTCATCACCTGAGTGATAAAAAGGTAATTGGTGTACAGTTAAAAGCGGATGAGACCTATCGCGATTACCCACACATGGAGGCGCTGGTCAAGCTATTATCTACTAAATATACGGTTTTGGTATTTGATGCCCAGCCCATTGAGGGGTTTGATTTTCCCAATGTGATCAAAATAGATTCATACAGTTTACGAGAAGCCTTTGCCATTGCCGCCGGCTGCGATGCCATCATTGCTCCAGATTCCGCTTTTGTGCATTTTTCTGCCGCCATGAACATCCCCTGCATCGCTCTCTTTGGCCCGATTGATGGAAAAGTGCGCACCAAATTTTATCCCCTGTGCACTTTCCTGGATGCCCGGAAACGGCTGGGTTGTATTTCCTGCTGGAGGAATGAACTTATCCCCTGCAAACTGACCAATATGCGCCCGAGTGTGTGTATGGGGGATATCCATCTCGAAGAAATTATTGCAGCCCTAAAGAACATCTTTAAACAGCATGGATCAGAAAAAGATTTTTACAATAACAACAAAGTTATTCATGAACTACAAAATAAAGATTCTTTTACTTTGTCAACAGTTGATACACGGAATGAGTTACTTATTAATAAAATTCCTAATTCAACAAGTTAAACTGGTGAAGCAAAGTGGAGATTTCAAATTTTACATAAAATGTTAAAGAAGGATATCCAATGAAAACACTAAGCAAAATATGTGATGTTGCAGATTGGTTTGACCCCGAATTAATTCGGGTGATTGAACAGGAACTCCAAGAGCCTGCACGCTTTCACAGGAAACAATGGGAGTTCGCAATGATTTTTCACACTCTGGAAAAGCTTGGATATTTACACGGGTCTTCTACTGGGTTATCGATGGGTGGGGGTAATGAAAGAGTACTATATTCTATAGCCAAACATATTAAGAAGCTTGTGGTTACTGATTTATATGAAGAAAACACAACCTGGGATACGGCTAGAACAAACGACCCTACCGATTTTATCCTTTCTTCAAAACCATTCCCGCTGGATAATAAAAAGTTAGAAGTTCAACGAATGGATATGCGACATTTAGAATTCGGTGACCAAGAATTTGATTTTTGTTATTCCTCTTGTGCTTTTGAACATATTGGTGAATATCAGGATTTTCTTCAACATCTTCATGAGGTGTATAGAGTCCTGGTTGAGGGGGGTGTATATGTATTCACAACTGAATTTCATTTTGGAGAAGAAACTATCCAGGATGATCATAACTATATTTTCTCAGCAGATTACCTTCGTCAATTATTAAAAGATTGTCCTTTAAGTTTAGCCGTCCATCCCAATGTATCAATAACTCATCATACCGCCAATCAACCTCTTCCTCATAACATCAACAATCTACTATACCTTGGTGAGATTTTCAAAGAACATCCATTAAATGAACAAATTCCTCATTTATATTTGTTAAGAGGGAAATACCCATTCACTTCAATATTGTTCATACTCAAGAAAGAACCCATTCCGTCACAAAATGACATTCGTTTTACAGGATTCCCCACGACGAAAACTTTTTTGAACTCCCGATTAACAAAATATCGTAAGTGGTTAGAACATTCGCCTTTAAAAATTAACCCTTTCTCCTCCCTTCCGAATGGGGTTTCCCGCTTCTACCAAGATCATGCTGAATTTTTTAACAAGGATCGGGAAAATCATCAGACTGACCCTACTTTTTTTCACAGTGATTACTTCTGGTTTGGTAATGGGAAACGAACTTTTACAATCGAATTAACCGATGTCTCTCATTTATCTGATGAGCCAGTAGAATTACTTTTTAAAATTCACCGTTATGCAACTATGAATTCCTCTGAGGTGGAATGTTGTATTGAACAAAAAGTGATCATCTCAAAAACTTCTTCAAAAGCTTTAAATGTATTGTTAACCACACCCGTCGATGAAAATTACTGTTATGCAATTTTAGGACATCACTTGAAGGGAGATTTTAAATTTGGACAAATTCAATTGCTCACTACTTCAGAAGATATTTCCCAAGGAACTACTATTCAAAATCGCGAGATGAATCATCATACTGATGTGGAGTCATCATGGATCTAATCTCCTTACGTTTCACCTGGTTCTATGCTTTGACCCAGTTGAAATTGAAATATCGATATACTTCTCTGGGGTTCCTGTGGAATTTTCTGGAACCGGCCATGTACCTGCTGATCCTCAGTTTTGTTTTTTCCGTGGTGAATAGAATGAATATCAGCGACTATGCAGTCTTCCTTTTCAGCGCTCTGGTTCCCTGGCGTTACTTTGAGAAAATTGTGAACACCTGTATGGATTCCGTGGTGGGTGGTGATTGGTTGTTGAAAAAAATGCATGTTTCTCCCTTCTCCTTTCCCCTGACTCGATGGATTGTAGCGACCGTGGAATTCTTAATTTCACTCTCGGTAGTATTTTTTATTTTCTTGTTTCTGAAAGAGAATTGGACCTATCACATTTTCATTCTACCGGCCATTATTATTCCCTGGGCACTGTTAGGGCTTGGCATGGGCCTGCTGAGTGCAGTTCTGTATACCTTTTTCCGTGATGTCAAACCATTAATTCAAATGTTCCTCACCCTGGTTTTCTTTTCATCTCCTATTCTCTTTAAACCGAATCTTTTCGACCCGAATTCTCTACAGGCGAAATTAATGCAATGGCACCCCATCACCTATTTTGCTGCCCTTTTTCAAAAACCTATGTATGAAGCAACCTTCCCTTCATCCCTGGATTGGGGAGTTGCTCTGAGTGTAAGCCTGTTTTTTCTTCTGGTTGGATATATTGCCATGCACCGATATAAGGGAAGATTTTTCTTTTATCTGTAGAAATTAAAAATTAAAGGTAATCCGGGCATTTATTATGAACACCATTTTTAAATTACAAAATGTTACTGTGGAATTTGATCGGCACAGTATTCAGCTGCGCAGCTTGAAAGAGAAGATAGCCGCATTTATAAGAAAAGAGCAGCCTCAAAAAATTTGTGCTCTGGATAACCTTAGCCTCACCATTCATGAAGGAGAAAATGTCGGGATTATTGGCAGAAACGGAGCAGGTAAATCTACCCTTCTGCGGGTGTTGACAAAAGTGATTACTCCACAGCACGGAAAGGTTTTTGTCAACCCCAATCGCCATCTGGTACCGCTTCTGGAATTGGGGATCGGTTTTCAACCAGATTTATCCGGCAGAGAAAATTGTTATCTGGCTGGCATACTAATGGGCTATTCCAGGGCTGAAATTAAACAACGAATTAACAATATTATTAAATTCGCAGAATTGGAAGAGTTTATTGACGAACCGGTCAAAAACTACTCTTCCGGTATGTATGCACGACTGGCATTTGCCATTGCCACGGATGTCCAACCGGAAATTCTACTGGTTGATGAAGTCTTTGGTGTGGGGGATGAGTTTTTTATGCGAAAATGCATTGTGCGTATGCAACGACTCATGCAGGCAGGAAGCACCACTATTTTTGTTTCACATAACCTTGATTTTTTAATCACGCAGTGCACCCGACTTATCTGGTTAGACAAAGGTAAAGTGATCATGGATGGTAATCCGGCAGAAGTGGTGTCAGCCTATCGTTCCATGCAAGGTGCTGCCTGATTTTTTATAAAGGCAAACAGTTTATGCAACAGGTGGAAGATTGATCTCGGAGTTCTGACGATAGATAATCCCACGCTTCTACTATAAATATTTATCAGTCGCCACAGGTAACTCTTCTTAAAAGGAAGAACAAACAACTAATAATCTGTAGTTATTGAGGGGTAACTACGTCCGGTGAGGTGTCCCCATCAGGCACTCCACAGGTTCCAGGCATTTCCGTAGGAGGAATCGGGATGAAGCTCAACAAGCTGAAAAACAGAGGCCCCATCATAGTTAACGCCACCAACATTGGTGAGCGAATGAGTGGCATTGGTGTCTATTCCTTAAATTTGTTAAAAGCCATGGCCACTATGAATACTGATATTCAATTCATCGTCTATCTAAATAAAAATGCGAAGAAACATTTTACAGAATTCTATTTTCCTTCCAATTTCCAGATCCGCTGGGTCAGCAGATGGCTTTCTCCAGATTACGGATTTTATGGACATTTAAACAGACTGTTATTTGCCAATTATCTTTCTTTTAAACATAAAAGAATGTTGGTTTTCAATACCAGCCAATTGGTGGTAAATTTCTTTCGAAGAAATCAAATTATCACCATCCACGATGTGATTCCCTTATTGTTCAAACAATTTCATAAAAAACAATATCCCTATTTTAAATATCTATTAAAATATGCATTACGATATGCCAATAAAATTATTACCCCCTCCCAGCATACCAAGCAGTTACTACAGGAAATTTATCATATCCCTGGTGAAAAAATTCAGGTAATCCATAATGGTGTTCCACAATCCGAAGAAGCTTACCCTGAGACAATTCCCTTCACTCAACCTTATATCCTGTACGTGGGTCGGGTGTGTCCTATGAAAAACATTTCCCGTTTGATTCAGGCATTTCTTAAGCTCCAAAATCATATCCCTCATCGTCTGGTAATCGTAGGTGAAGGATTAAATTACATTCGCAAGGAAGTAAAAGCAGGCAGACTCCCCGAAGATGTATTGCAGAATAAACGAATCGTTTTTAAAGGTCATGTGGAGAATAAAGATATGAGAGGTTTATATCAACATGCTGACCTTTTCGTGTTTCCTTCCCTTTATGAGGGGTTTGGACTGCCTCCAATGGAAGCCATGGCTTACGGTTGCCCGGTTCTGGTATCCTCAGCTGCCAGCCTCCCGGAAGTATGTGGCAGTGCAGCCAGCTATATCGAACCGGAGAACATCAATCACCTCGCCGAGGGAATGCTCAAGTTGCTTAAGAATCCTACTTTTCGTAACAAACTGGTAAATAAAGGATATGCCCGCGTCAAACAATATTCATGGCACTATTCGGCCAAAGAACATCTCAAAATCCTTGAAGCTCAATTGCATTCTCCTCAGGCCACCTCCCCGAAAGAGGAAACCAAACCATCGGTTTTGACTAATTCCCTAAAATAGTCAGCCCTCACCTTATAAAAAGTCATTTTTATTTCTCCCCTGGAGGATTAAGTTCTTTCGAGTATGAATTCCTGTTTTAACGCAACTATCTTGCACCCATCACTGAGTGTGGTGATGAAATTGAAATACGCAGTTTTCTCACGATGGAAGCCAGCACGGTGCAAAATCAGCAGAATTAATTTGCAATCTGAAAATAACGTAATCAGGCGACGATTGAAGAATGATTAAACAAGGAGATGATATGTCAGAATTCTCAATTACAGAAAGAAATCAAGTGAAACGCCGTAAGGATCGGGCACGATATGACAAATCCACAATTTATCAGATTATTGATGAAGCAATGTTTTGTCACATTGGATTTATACAGGATGGGCGACCTTATGTCATTCCCACCTTACATGCCCGACGGGAAGATGAACTGTTGATCCACGGTGCAGTAGCCAGTCGTTTACTTAAGCACATCCGGGAAGGAAATGAGGTGAGTATAAGCATCGCAATCCTTGACGCTCTTGTTTTGGCAAAATCGGTTTTTCATCATTCTGTAAACTATCGTTCTGTGGTGTTGTTTGGTAAGGGAAAATTAATTGAAGAGGAAGATAAAAAATTAGAGGCGCTGAGACATTTCACCGAGCAGCTCATACCCGGGCAATGGAAATACGCTCGTCAGCCAACTCCCGCAGAACTTAAAGCTACCGCAGTTGTTTCTATCTCCATTGAAGAGGCATCTGCCAAAATTCGAGAAGGCTCTCCCGTTGATGAACAGGGGGATCAAGATTTACCCATCTGGGCGGGGCTTTTACCCGTTACACACTGCATAGGGCCGCCGGTGAGAGCAGACTATACCGATGTGAACATCCCACTTCCTGAACATATCCTGAAGAAAGTAAAAAATGGATAAGCAGAGCTAATCCAAACAAGTTTCAAGTTTTCTTATATCTCATTAAAACATTGGAATAACTGAATTTTCGTCCGGAAAAGGTATTCATTTTTGAATTTCTGGCGTTCAGGATCTTTTCAATATGAAAAGTAACATTTTCAAATTGAAAAAGATTTACGCCTACCCATCAGGAGGGCTCACAAACTACCGCATCAAAGCGATAGCTAATCTTAAGATTTATAGCCATTTACTTGCCTTTACGATCCAACGGGAAAATCGCATAAATTTCTGGCATGACCATTGCTCATTGTAACGTGAATCAAACGGATAAACCACTAACCAAAACGGAGAGGATCACATGAAGCGAGGTATTTTTGTTGCTCTAAGTATTTTGTTGCTGATGTTGTATGGTTGTAAAAGTTCTAATGAACCGGTGGATACCACCCCCCAAACAGGTAGCGTATCGGGAACAGTAACCTTTGTGGGCACCTGGCCGACCACCGGTGAAATTCAGGTGGGGATCTATGCTAATTTGCAACCCCCGTATATTCCCATGGGTCCTCCAGAAGCTTTTACCGACCCCATTCCCCAGGGAACCATGGTCTATAATTATAAACTGGAAGGTCTGGAAAAGGGAACTTACTCCGCCATTTATGTAAGCTGGAGAGATCCGAACAATCCAGCCGCATCCAAAATATTAGGTATGTACTGGGATCATCCGGATAGTGTGGGTATTGATACCACCGGAGGATTTACCCTTCCCGTTGCTCCTCCGAAATCCGTGACTATCGATGATCAGAATCTTAATTTAACAAACATTGATATCAAAGCGGATCTGGATTTATAAACCAATGGGACGGGATTCAGCAGAATGCGAACATATTTATCTTTCATACTTTTATTGATATATCTTGTGCCGTCATTTTCTCAGGACCTGCAGGTCACCGCGGAAAGTGGCGGCACGATTACCGGTATGGTCTATGACCAGCAGACCCAGTCCCCCCTTTCCCTGGTAGATGTGTATCTCGATAGCATCTTTATTGGCGCAATAACCGGTCGGGATGGACGGTTTATTCTTCGATATATTCCTGATGGCACCTATACTCTGGTGGTTGAGCGGTTGGGATATAAACCTTATCGAGAGGAAAATGTTCGGGTCGTGAGCGGTAGATTAATTTCCCGAAAGATTGGCCTGCAGCCAACGGAAATTAGCGGGGAAGAGGTTCTGGTAACTGCTGCACGGAAGGAACAAACTGCTCAGATGGCACCGGCCAGTGTTGTTATCTTGAGAGCAACGGATCTGGAATCCCGTCCTATTCACACGTTTGATCAGGTGGTAGAAGCCATCCCCGGAGTCTCTATTTTTCGTTCAGCCGGAACTTCAGTACAAAGTCTTTCAATTCGGGGGAGTTCTGATGTCGCGGGAGGTGGTGTTGGGAACCGGGTTTTATTGCTGGTTGATGGCCGTCCCGCCCTCACTTCGGATGCTGGTGGGGCCTACTGGAGTTTGATCCCAACCAACTTTATCGAACGTGTGGAAGTTGTTAAGGGAGCATTCTCCAGCCTTTATGGATCGACGGCTATGGGAGGCGTTATTAACGTTATTACCCGACGTCCCTCCTATCAATCTCTAACCCATATATCCATGAAGTACGGATTTTATGAAAAAGCACCCCCCGATATTCGCTATACAGAGAAATTACCTCTCCAGCGACAGATCGAAGCCAGTTATTCCGGTGCCAATGGCCGATTAAGTTATCTTTTTAATCTCAGCAATAAACAGTCGGACGGGCATGCAGAAAATACCGCCTATAATTTCTGGGATATTTTTACCAAAATCATGTATGATTTGCAATCCAATCGCAATCTGGAAGTTACGATTGGTGGCGGGATTGCTAAAAATGATTTTCCCCATTCCTGGTTAAACTCTGCTCAACCCTTGCGGGTACGTCGTAAATATACCGACGACCGTCAGGAAAAAAGGCAATTCAATTTTGACATTCACTACTGGGCTGTGCCAAGCACAAGGAGCAAATATTCCTCTCGCTTTTATTATTACAAAAATGCCGCTCGCTCCTATTTCAATGAGAATGACCCCAACCTTGAATTACCGGGTAATGAACCCCTGGGTAGCAAAACCATTATTGACGGGCAAAAATTCGGTAATATTACACAGGTAGACTGGTTACTAAACTCCCGTAACTATCTGATCTCCGGGATGGATATTCAGATTGATCATGTTAATTCCTCACCTGATTCGGTTGTCTATGGGAATCAGCAAATTAATAATCTGGCCTTTTATCTCCAGGATGAGCTCACACTTAGCCCTTCTCTGGTGGCCACACTGGGGATTCGCTACGACAGCAATCACCTTGTAGGTGGAAAAACGTTGCAACAGCTCAGTCCCAAGGTGGCGATGGTTTATCGTCCACGGAAGAACATTGCCTTTCGTCTGTTATATGGACAGGCGTTTCGTGCTCCCACCATTGCTGAACGGTTTTTTAAACGGGAATTGAGTGGGGGGGTACTCTTCAAGCCCAACCCGGATCTGGACGCAGAAAAGATGGATTACTCTCTGGAGAGTGGGGTTCGCTGGCAATTAAATCAATTTGTAAATGTAGATCTTGCTCTGTTTCGTTACCACTATAAAGACCTGATTTATTGGGTTGATATTGCCAAAGAAGAGCAGGTAAATTTTCCCTATTTTCAGGTAAGGAATCTCAATCGGGCATTGATGCAGGGTGCAGAACTCAGTCTTCAATTCAGCTGGAAACAATTCATTCGCGCCTCTGCGAATTATACCTACCTCGATGCCAGAGACCTCTCCCCCAATCGGGAGGACGATTTACTGGCATATCGACCGGAGCATTCCTTTTTCTTCCATGTCTTCTTTAACTGGAGACGGCTCCATCTCAATCTGGATGGGCGTTATCGGAGTAAGATTAAAGAGGTATTTCTCTACCCCCTCCAAAAACCGGAGGCATTCTGGGTGTTAAACGGTAAGGTGCGCTACCAACTGAACACCAATTTTGAATTATCCGTAAGTGCACAGAATATATTAAATACCCAGTATGAAGAATTAGCCCGTTACCGAATGCCGGGTAGGAATTGGATGTTCGGAATCTCCGCTAATTTTTAAGTCTTTATCTGCTTATCTTCAAATTTCATCTTGAAAAAGCGATACGCCTTCATATTAGAGATAGGGTTTAATCCTTCTGGCAACTCTTCGACAGGCTTCACCCAGATATTCCAGGTCTGCCTCCGTGTGAGCGAGGGTAGTACAACCCAACCCATGCATGATAAACACATCCTCCAGCAACAAGGCAAGTTGCAATACCTTTTCACTAAGAGTGATGTCACATACATGAGGATTGCGAACTTCTTCCGGAGTTGATAATTCCAGACCCTCCTGGTAAGGGAAAAGAAGCATATGTAATGAGGATCCAGGCAAATCGGTTAATCGATCTCCCGCAAAACGCACATGAATCCCTTCCTCTTCAAAGGCATGGGTGACGACTTTACGGGTTTTGGCTCCCAGTTCCGCCAGTCGGGGATAAATTTGAGTTTCATTTTCAATCAGATATTGGAGAAATACTTTTGCTGCTATCATCGCTGCCGGATGAGCAGCATATGTCCCCCCTTGAAATTTTACCTTCCCTCCATGCTCACTACCCGCCAGTTGTAGCAACTCTCTCCTTCCCGCCACAGCAGCTACCGGCATTCCTCCACCAATCGCCTTACCCAGTGTCATCAAATCTGGCTGCACCCGATATAAGGCAGCAACATTCCCCGCCCGATAGCGGAAACCGGATATGACTTCATCGAAGATAAGGATTACCCCGTAGTGTTCACTTAATTCCCTCGCTCGCTGGATATATTCACGCCGGGCAGGCATTAATCCCCCCGCACCGATCACCGGTTCCATGATAAAACAGGCCAGTTTATTCCCATAACGATGAAAGTCTTTTTCCAGTTGCTCCGTATTGTTGAACTGGGTAATGACCACTTCTTTCATAACCGATGCCGGTAATCCTGCACTATCCGCTTCTTTAAATCCTTCATGATAACCCACACCCTTTAATCCCCAGAGATGCCCACCATGCCAGCCCCCTCCAACCTTCATAAATAAATTTCGACCAGTGAACGCTTTAGCCAACATCATCGCATACATGGTGGCCAGAGTTCCACTGGTTGTAAAACGCACCTGCTCCGCCCCGGTTTGACGACATAACATTTCTGCCACTTCCACCTGGAGCAAATCAGTAAAACCGGTCTGTAACCCAAACCCATTGGCGAATGCTTCCGAAAGGGCACGAGTTACCACTTCCGGATTGTGCCCCAAAAGATTGGCATAATGGCCCTGCCAGAAGTCGAGTATCTGATGCTGATCCTCATCCGTCACATAGGCACCCCTGGCAGCAATAATTCTGGGAGGAAAGGGTTCAATGGTCCGGAGGGCATTACTTCCACCATCTACCAAATACTGAACCGCAGTTTGATGAATAGCTGCACTGCGAGGAGAATGATGAGCATAAGCCTCGGATAACTCCTGCATGAGTTGGCTATAGTCACGAGATTTCATCGGCTACCTCATGTTTGTCAACCTGAACACTTCTCCAGCGAAAACTCCCTCTAACGGTCATCGCAGAAGATAGGTGATGGAAATGAATTTGGCAAGTAAAGAATCCGGTGAAATTTACCGATAAAAAAATACATGAGTTTCAGGGATGAAATAATATCTTAACCAGGGAAGGAGTTCCCCATGGAAGTAACCAACAATCAGACAGGTCAGGTACAACAAGCGGTGGCCATGAAAGCGTTAAAGCAAGCCATGGATATGCAGCAACAGACCGCTGATCTGATGATGCAAATGGCGGTGGCTCAGGAAAATGTTCAAAGAGGTGCCAATGAATTGTACGGTGCCTTCGTTGATGTATATGCCTGATGGAATTTGACTGCCTCCTGCAATTCTCCTGTCCTAAAAAGAGGGCGAAGTGGTAACACCTCGCCCTCTTTTGTTTGAATTATAAACGAAATATTTACTTAACCACCATAAAAAATCTTTTCACCCAGCTCTTTTAACCAGAGGATGGCTTCATCCGGACGCCCTTCAATGGGTTGATTTAATCCGGCATCAACCACTTCACCCAGAAAAATTGAATGGTCCCCCTTTTCCAGGGTATCCACTAATTTGCACTCCACATAAGCAGGCACCTTTTCCAGAACCGGCACTCCGGTGCTCCCGAAACGAAAGGGTTGGCCACCGATGGTCATCTCTTCCCGCTGCTGGGGTTTGAAGAAAGTAAAGGCTAATTCCTGCTGTCCCTTACCCAGCATATTCAATGCGAAAGCACCGGATTCTTTAATAATATGATGCGCTCCGGAATCCACCTTTACCGCCACAGCCACCAGTGGGGGGTTAAACGATGCCTGGGTTACCCAGTTTATTGCTGCGGCAGAAACATCACCATCTTTAGAGACTGATGTGAGAATATATAACCCATATGGGATCATCCGTAATGCTGTCTTTTTGGCTTGTTCGTCCATGCTTCCTCCTGTTTTTTTGGACTCAAATTAATTTTCCACTCCATACATAGGCCATATATCCACCGGCACATCAGATAATCTGGCTAATGCCTGTTCAAGTTCTGGGGAGATATAGCGGTATTTTTGAATAAAAGCCTTGGCTGCCTCGTAATCACCATGTGCCTGGATCATCAGGATGTCATGGGAGAGGCTTTTAACCGCCTCAGCAATTTTGTTATCATTCACCACAAAACGCCCACTGGAGGCATCATAGTCCACCCCACCCTTTTCCATAAGGTAATTGAGAGTAATCACATTAGCTCCCCCATGAGCTTCTTCGATCCCAAAACGCACACTCCGGAATATTCCGCCCACAAAACTGGCGTAGATCTTATCCGCCAGTTCTTTGTCAAATACTCCCTTCTCGATTAAATAGGGAAATTGATATAATCCGACCACATCCGCCTTTGCCTCCTCCAGGGTAGAATAAGTTTCCTTTAACTCCTTATTAACAGTCGTTTCCTTTCCATTTTTGACAATTTTCCCGGGACCAATACCATGTACCATTTCATGGAGAAGGATGTGATAGAAAAAAGCATCCGCTGAGGTTTTGGCCAGGTCTTTTTCGGAAAGCACCCGCTGCATGATAGGAATAGCAATTTTTTCATATTTAGCCTGGATAACATTCTTTAGCATCACCTTTTTACTGCCCTTCGCCTCACGAACTCGTTCATCATTCGGAAGGTTAAATGCAGCTGTCTGGACCCCGGCTTTAGTATCTCCACCAGTGTAGAGCTCATTCACCACCATTATGGGTGATGAGGATCCTCGTTCAAAGTTTTTATATTCATCCGGAATGGGTAATCTTCGTTCCAGGTCATTCAAATAGTTTGCCAGCAATCGCAGCTTCTCACTATCGCCCTTATCCACCAGTGTAATAAACGCGGTAAAAGCGGCTTTGTAACCAAACAACTTGTCTTCATATACCTCATAGGGCCCGATGACTACCTCAAGGTCATGATCGTGCAAATCCATCCAATCCATGTCACTTTGAAAATAATCATTGCTTAGAAACGCTTCCGCTCGACTGTTTAAGTATTTTTTGAGGGAAGGATTCTCAGTAAAATCAGCAGCCTCACGAAGGAACATGGCCGCTTCTTCCAGAAAGACCCGATACGCTTGAGAATAGGGAACCGCCTTTAACTCCTTGCCATGTCTTTCGATGATGGTGAAATTACTGGTAAAGAGCGAATCATCTTCCGGATGGTTCTTCAACCATTCATTGAATTCTTCTTTCGATAAATCCGGTGGATAAAAATTGGCTCCTGCAGGTTTTGTTTCCTGCAAATTGATAAAGGGTGCATCACCCTCCAGACGGTCAAAAGGACCGAACATGATGGTGAAATATTTTAAAAGCACCCCATAATCCTTATTGGAGCCGCTTTTTAACTCTGTGCGGATGGCAACATTTTTATGATACACCTGGCGCAGAAAAATTTCATCCATAATCTTTGCAGCTTCCACCAGCTTCTTCAGAGCCTTGCGATCACCGGGCTGCAATTGCGATAAATCTGCGCTAATTTCAACCGGAACAAATTTCTCCAGTTGTTTTTCTACCTCCTGGATATCCCGATAATCGTTGATGACCGGTTCCATTTTCTTGCATCCCACCCCGATAACTCCTGTTAAAACAATGGTGATTAAAAATTTTATACTCAGTAATCGCATTTTTTATGCTCCTCTTTAGAATATTGACTATTGTCCATGAGGTACTATTTGATTTTCCTCTCTTACCCCTGAACATTTTTCTTTCTACTCTGATATTGCTTCCAGAGAAAGAAAAGTAACCCCAGATAGGTCATCAACAACCCGATCCATGATATCGTAATTCCTGCAAAGTAAGTTCGCGGTTTAAACTCGAGGGTGATAACGTGTTTTCCAGCCGGAACCACCATGGAGCGTAGAATGTGATTGGTTTTATAAATCTTGAGCACTTCCCCGGTTTCCAGAGTTGCTTTCCATCCTTTTGGGTAAAACACTTCCGAAACCACCAACAACGAGGGTTTATCAGAATAGGTATGAATTTTTAGCCGGTCCGGTGAGAAAGAACTGCGTGGAACATAAGCAAAAGCACTATCCGGTTTTTCAACGGGCTGGGTTAATGGCTCTTCCAGCAGAGCTACCTGACGAGGATTAAAATCCGGATCATTCATCAAGCGTAATCTTTCTTTTCCGTCACTGACCACTTTCACACTATCCACAAAAAAAGCCCTGGGAAGCACCTTTCGGTTACGATATAAAATTAAGTTTTGCCCCTGAACAGTACCGGTAGTTAAGATTTCCAGATCAGGATGAGATAATCGCTGAGCCAGTGCCAGGTATTTTCCGTTGAGCATACTCAGCACCGGTAGATTAAAAGGAAGTCGTGGATCCGGTCTTTCATAAATATTGTTTTCAATCAAATCCTGAATTACCTGCAGTTTGGCAGCAGAATATCCACCGATGTTCTGATGGAAATATGTCCAACGTGAGTCCCTGGGCAACGCTCTTAATGGTGGAACAACCCGGTAAAGGGTGGTATCCTGTTTAATTTGTCGATCGATTTTAGTCTCCTGATAGGCCTGGGCTTCTGCCCTTCGGGGATCCAGAAATTTCCCTTCCAGAAATCCATGAGTTAACATCCCAAGGTCTAACCCAACTACCAACACTAAACCATAGGCTAAAAAATCGGCACGCAACTTTTCCCGAATTACCAGAACAATTCCAGCAACCGCCAGCACAAAGAAGCCCAGAGTGCGGAGGGTAGAAGTACGCATGATTTCCAATCTTGCCCGTCGAAACAATTCCACTAACTGTTCAGCCTGCTCCCGAGAGCCATATTGAGATGCATATCGTTGCACCTCACCGGGTTGCGTTAAGGAAAAACTGGACCCGAAGATCAAGGGAATCAGCAATATACCAAAAAATATTCCGCTGAGAATATACAGCTTTTTCTGTTTTTCTGGATTTGAGAACTCCCCTTTTAAAATAAATTGTAGTCCATATGCCGCCAGAATTGTGAGATTGAATGTCACCAGTGTCAGGATCATCATTGGCACACGAAATTTGTCAAAATAAGGCACATAGTAGAAGAAGAGCTTATAAAGAGGGGCAAAATTTTTCCCCAGGGACATGAGCAGAGCAAAGGCGGTAAGAAAGGTAAGGCTTTTGATCTCCGTTCGCTGCCATCCAAAACCGATACCGATTAAGGCCAGAAATACAATGATAATACCCACATATTCATATGACTGGGTAAAGGGTAATTCTCCCCAATAGGAAGGGATAACTCTATTTCTCAATTGGGGAACATCATCTCCGGTATATAGCTCCTGTGAAGTCCCCCCATGAAATTTAGGGATGATCAAATTCCAGAATTCTGACACAGAATAGGACCAGTTGGTAGCATACTCAAATCCCACCCCTTTGGTATCTTTTTCAGCAACCTCCTCGTGGAGTTTTATCGCCTTTCCGCCACGAGTGGAATAAGGGGTGTAATCCCGGGTTACTAATAATGGCTGAGCGACAATCAGAACCACCAGTATGAGAGCGGCTACAAACAATCCATTCCAGCGAGCAAAAGCTGACCAATCTTTTTTACGAACCATGGCTACATAGCTCGGCAGTCCCATGAACAATAACAACAAAAGGGTATAAAAAATGATTTGATAATGCTGAGTTCTCATCAACAGGGAAAAGCCCAGCACAAACAAAAGCATGGTAAACAAGTTACGTTCTTTTAAGAACATGAGGAAGGTAAGTAATACCCACGGCATCCACATAAGCGCCCGAAATTTAGCAAAATGTCCTACCACAATCAGGGCATGGAAATGGGGATTCAGAATAAAAGCGATGCCAACTATTAGTCCGGCAACGGCACTCAAGCCTAAAAATTTTACCAGGAAAAAAATGGCTACGGCTCCCAGAAGCAAATACCACACCCGCCAATCGAGAATGGGATCCAGCTTCTGGATGACTGTATCCAATGACCAGGCCACCCCGCCGTAACGGTGATAAATGGGTGTCCCGGCAAACATGTAAGGGTTCCACAATGGGCGATGACCGGTTTCTTTCTCATACATCTTTAATTGATGGGTGTTGCCAATGTTAGCGATGAAATCTCCGCCACTCACCTCCAACCCATCCAGGGCAATTGGTTTGTAGAAGAAAATCAAAAAGAGGAGCAAAAGCACAAAAGCAATAAGGATGTTGCGAGGTTGTTCCAGTACTTCCAACAGACTGGTTGTCGCCCCTGAGTGAATAGTTTTAGAGGGTGGAGGAGTCTTGCTGCGTTTTGACTTTTTACTTTTCGCCATTATCGTTTCCTTTTATGCTTGATTAATACCTGGATGTATCATTATAACGGACAATGTCTTTGCAAGTGACAAATATATCGAAAATTCAGGGAATTTCAAATGCTTTTAGAGGGGAGAAACTTCTCAACAAAGGAGATC
>RFIL01000309.1 GCA_003695285.1 Calditrichota bacterium | reverse complement strand
TTGAGTAAAAAAGAAACCGAACTTCGCATTGCCTTTCTGGAACAAGTCGGGGTAATACCGGGCGGTGAAAAAATTAAAGCCTGTATCCAGTGTGGCACCTGCACCGGTTCCTGCCCGGTTTCCTATGCCATGGATATTCCTCCCCGGGAAATTATTGCTCTGTTTCGGGCAGGAGATATGGAAACCATCCTGCGCAGTAAAGCCATCTGGACCTGTGCTTCCTGCTACGCCTGTCAAACCCGCTGTCCGGAAAACATCAAAATCACTGACATCATCTACGCCCTGAAACGCACTGCCATGGAACGGGGGATTTACTCCAGAAAATTTCCGGTCCATTCCCTGGCCGACTCCTTTATGAAGAGCATGTTCGTCTTCGGCAGGGTCAATGAACCGCGGTTAATGGTTTACTATTTTTTAAAATCCGGTTTCTGGAAAGCCTTCGCCTATATCCCTCTGGGCTTAAAGTTGGCACGGAAAGGGAGAATTGAATTCAAGGCTTCCAAAATCAAAGATATTCGTGGATTACGCAATATCATCAAAGCGGCGGAAAAGCTGGATATGCCGGTAGAATATGAAGTAAAACCTTACCGCGAAGAAGCGGTGGGTTACCAGGCCGTGGGTTAATTTGGGAAAGTGCTTCGTCCACGCAACACGAAACACGCAACACGAAGCACGAAACACTGAATACCTATATATACATACACCCATTATCAGTGAAGACAAATTGAACCAGAAAATAAGATGAGTTAACCATTGGAGAAACATTATGAAATACACCTATTATCCCGGTTGCAGCCTTCATTCCGCTCACCAGGCCTATGATATGTCCTGTAGAGCGGTCTCGGAAAAGTTAGGCTGCGAGTTAATTGAGATTGAAGACTGGAATTGTTGCGGAGCGACCATTTATATGTCGGTGAAGGAAATTACCTCGTTAGCCATTGCCTCGCGCAACCTGGCGCTGGCAGAAAAGTACCCCTATGATTTGGTCGCACCCTGCAGTTCCTGTTTTACCGTGTTAAACAAAGCCAACCGCTTTTTACGCAACAATCCCGCACTAAAGGAAAAGGTAAACTCCTGTCTGGCAAAAGCCAATTTGCAATACAACAACGGCGTTCGGGTGCGGCATCCCCTCGATGTGCTCATTAACGATATGGGAATCGAGATTATCCGGGATTATGTGGAGCGCCCCTTAACCGGACTGCGCATTGCCAACTATTATGGCTGCCAAATCGTGCGACCCGAGCGGGGTTTTGATGATCGGGAAGACCCGACCACCATGGATAACCTGTTTGAAGCGTTGGGCGCTACCAATGTGTATTTCCCGATGAAATTGCGTTGCTGCGGTGGGATGTTGATGACGACTTATGAGGAAGTGGCTTTAAAACTCTCCAAAGAGATTCTGGAATGTGCGGTAGAAAACGAGGCGGATTTGATCGTGACCACCTGCCCCCTCTGTCAGATGAACCTGGAATCGTACCAGGACAAAATTAATCGAACCTTCGATACCCATTTTCGGATGCCCGTTTTCTTCTTTACCCAGGTTCTGGGGGTTGCGTTGGGAATTGAACGGGAAAAGTTGGGGTTGGATAAGAATTTTTATCGCTGTGAGAAATTGGAAGAAATCATCGCTCATCCGGTGGAAAAGAAACGGCAGGAAGAGGCGGAGGTAAAGGTTTGAAGATCAAAGATCAAAGATTGAAGATCAAAGATCAAAGAGCAAGGATTAAGGAGCAAAGAATATAGATTAAAAAGTAAAGGTTAAGGGTGGAAAAATTAGATAGCCCAAGGTATGGGAGAAAGTCATGAATAGCAATCATCATAAGGAAAGAGTTGGTGTTTACATCTGTCATTGCGGGGTGAACATTGCCCAGACCGTTCGGGTGGCGGAAGTGGCTGAAGCCATGAAATCCAACCCGAACGTGGTGGTTTCCAAAGATTACAAATTCATGTGTTCTGATCCCGGGCAGAAGATGATTGAGGAAGATATCAAAAAACACAATCTGACCCGGGTGGTGGTAGCTGCTTGTTCGCCCCAGATGCATGAGTTAACCTTTCGAGGTGCTGTGGAACGGGCGGGATTAAATCGTTACCTCTTTCAAATGGCGAATATTCGGGAGCATTGCGCCTGGGTGCACAGTGATGTGGATAAAGCCACCCAAAAGGCCAAAGCCCTGGTCAACGCTGCCGTGCACCGGGTCGTATATCACGAACCATTAACCCCTTTAAAAGCAGATATTAACCCGGCAACCTTGATTGTGGGTGGCGGGATTGCCGGTATTCAGGCAGCGCTGGAAATTGCCGAATCCGGTAACAAGGTGTACCTGGTGGAGAAGGAGTCCACCATCGGCGGACAGATGGCCAAGTTCAATAAGACTTTTCCAACGCTGGACTGTGCCGCCTGTATTCTGACCCCCAAGATGGTCTCGGTTAGCCATCGCAAAAATATCGAAACGCTGACCATGGCAGAAGTGGAAGATGTTAGCGGTGCCATCGGTAATTTTAAGGTGCGCATTCGTAAAAAAGCGCGCTACGTGACCGATGCCTGCACCTCCTGTGGAGAATGCACCACAGTATGTCCGGTGAAGGTGCCCAACTGGTTTGATGAATTTAAACAGCAACGAACAGCCATTCACAAGGCCTTTCCCCAGGCGGTTCCCAATACCTATGTGATTGAAAAGCAGGAGCGACCGCCCTGCATGGAAGCCTGCCCCATCCATCAGGAGGCTGCCGGATATGTAGCGCTGATTCGTGAGGGCCGTTTCCACGAAGCTGCACAACTGATTCATCAGAAAAACCCGTTACCGATTGTTTGCGGGCGGGTTTGTTATCATCCCTGTGAAACCGAATGCAACCGCGGGTATGTGGATCAACCGGTGGCCATTCAGCACCTGAAGCGATTTGCTATTGATTGGGAGATGAAACACAATGGCCGTTTTGAGCCTCCAAAAATTGAAAAACATCGACCGGAAAAGGTGGCAATTATCGGTTCCGGACCGGCCGGGTTAACCTGTGCCCATGATCTGGCTCTCAAGGGTTATCAGGTTACGGTATTTGAACAACACTCAGTATTAGGTGGAATGCTGGCGATCGGAATTCCGGAATACCGACTACCAAAGAAATTGCTTGAGATGGAACTGGATTATTTGCGGGGAATGGGTATTCAATTTGTTACCAATATGAGATTGGGTAGCGATATAACTATTGAAGAACTCCGAAAACACGGCTTTGATGCCATATTTATCGCCATTGGTGCTCAGAAGAGTGTCAGGTTATATATTCCAGGGGAAAACCTGGAGGGCGTTGTTTCAGGGGTGGATTTTCTCCGTCGGGTCAACCTGGGAATCTCCAGAGAAGTTGGGAGAAATGTGGCTGTCATTGGAGGTGGCAATACCGCCATCGATGCCGCCAGAACCGCCCTCCGCTGTGGCGCTAAAAAAGTGACCATCCTTTACCGCAGAACCAAGCTGGAGATGCCGGCCTCTCCGGAGGAAATTGCCGAT
Organism: Calditrichota bacterium; assembly: GCA_003695285.1. Classification (GTDB taxonomy): domain Bacteria; phylum Calditrichota; class Calditrichia; order RBG-13-44-9; family J075; genus J075. The sequence continues at coordinate 6,490 of RFIL01000309.1, read as the reverse complement.
GCCGAAAGTGAAGGCGTTCATATCTCTTATCTCACGGCGCCAGTAGAAATTTTGGGTAAGGGTGGCAAAGTAACGGGCATTAAATGTACCCGAATGCAGTTAGGTGAACCGGATGCTTCCGGAAGAAGACGCCCCATCCCCATTCCCAACTCCGAACACGAACTGGAGTTTGATATGGTGATCGTTGCCATCAGTCAGACACCGGAAGTAGAGACTTTAAACGGGAAATCCGATATCCATTTGGAAACTACCAAATGGGAAACTTTGAAGGTCAATCCGGAAACTTTACAGACCAATGTGCCCTACATATTTGCAGCAGGAGATGTGGTACTGGGTCCCTCCACCATTATCGCAGCGATGGGAGGCGGTCGTCGGGCGGCAGAATCCATCGATAAATTTCTGAACAATGAGCCGCTAACAAATTATACCACCCACATGGTACGAGAAAGCGTTCCAAGAGGGGAGACATTCCGTCCCCATTCCTATGCCCCCACTTTTAAGGATACCCCACGAAAGGAACGGATGGAAATGCCTCGTCTGGATCCTCGCAGGCGGGCTCACAGCTGGGAGGAAGTCGAGTTGGGCTATACGGAAGAACAGGCTATGCAGGAAGCCGCTCGTTGCTTGAACTGTGGAGTATGCGTGGAGTGCTATGAATGCGAACGAGTGTGCGAACCGAAAGCGGTTAACCACGCCATGAAAGATGAGGTAGTGGAGTTAAATGTGGGGCAAATCATTATCGCTACCGGATACGACTTGTTTGATGCCTCCAAGATGGTACGTTATGGCTACGGCAAGCTGAAGAATGTGCTCAGTTCCCTGGAATTCGAACGTATGCTCAGTTCCACCGGCCCTACCGGAGGGAAAATTTTGTTGGAGGATGGTCGCGAGCCGCGGGCAGTGGGGATCATTCATTGTGTGGGTTCCCGCGATCTGAACTACAACCGGTATTGCTCCCGTGTTTGTTGTATGTACGCCATGAAATTTGCTCATCTGGTCAAAGATCGCACGAATGCCGAAGTGTATCAATTTTACATCGATATGCGGGCGTATGGGAAAGGATATGAAGAATTTTATAACCGCATTCTGGAAGAAGGGGTGAACGTGATCCGTGGGAAGGTGGCGGAAGTGGTGGAAAAAAGAACCCCGGATGGCGATAAATTCCTGGCTGTGCGTTGTGAAGATACGTTGATCGGTAAATTCCGTGAGATTCCTGTAGATATGGTGATTCTTTGCAATGCCCTACAGCCCAGCAAAACAGCGGATAAAATTGCCAAATTGTTCGGGCTTTCCCGCAGTCCCGATGGGTTTTTCCTGGAACGGCATCCCAAACTGGATCCGTTTTCCACAGCATCCGATGGGATATACATTGCCGGTTGTGCCCAGGGCCCCAAGGATATACCCGATACCGTTGCGCAGGCAAGCGGCGCCGCTGCACGGGTGCTGGGAACCATCTCCAAAAAAGAAATCCAGCTGGATCCGATACGGGCAGTGATTAACGAGCAATATTGCAGTGGTTGTCGCATTTGTAATAATCTCTGTCCGTATCATGCCATTGACTTCATTGAGGAAAAGAAAGTTTCGGTGATAAATGACGCCCTCTGTAAAGGATGCGGGACTTGTGTGGCCGCCTGTCCTGCCGGTGCGATCACCGGAAAAGGCTTTTCCGACCAGCAGATTTACGCCGAACTGGAAGGTTTACTGGCAGTGTGAGAAGAGGGAACCGGAGCAACAAAATTTATTCTGTTACGGGGCTTGGGAGGGCAAAGTGAATGAAAAAATTGAACGTGAAGCGTAAAACGTAAAGCGTGAAGCGTGAAGCGTAAAAAATACACTGATCATATTTCATGAAAATTAGGGGTTAAGCAATGGAAGCCAAATCAGTCCGGGAAAAAGAACAACCCAAAACAAAAGAAACCTTTGAACCCAAAATAGTGGCATTCATGTGTAACTGGTGTGCCTATTCGGGAGCGGATTTAGCAGGTGTATCCCGTTTGCAGTCTTCTCCCAATATTCGCATCATCCGCACCATGTGCTCCGGTCGGGTGGATCCGGCGATGATTATGCGTGCCTTTGAACTGGGTGCAGACGGGGTTTTGGTTGCCGGATGCCATTTCGGGGATTGCCATTATATCGAAGGAAATTATAAGACCATGCGCCGTATAGAGCTCCTGAAAATGGTGTTAGCTCGTCTGGGAATCGACGAGCGGCGCTTGCGTTTGGAGTGGATATCTGCCTCGGAAGCGGAAAAATATGCCCGGGTGTCCTTCGAGTTCACGGAACAAATCCGGGAACTCGGTCCACTGGAACTCCGGATGAATTGAGAGTGAAGTGAGAACCGTGCGGACAAAAATAATGTAATTGAAATTTGTTATAGAAGCATATGAATTAACATCGGAGTAATCACCATGTCAAAACCTAAATTGGCTCTGTACTGGGCCGCCAGCTGTGGCGGTTGTGAGATTACCGTGTTAGACATTGAAGAAAAAATACTGGATGTTGCCGAATTCTTTGACATCGTTTTCTGGCCCTGCGCTATGGATTTTAAATATGAGGATGTGCAAGCCATGGGGGAAAAGGAGATTGACATCACCCTTTTCAATGGCGCTATCCGTACTTCGGAAAATGAACAGATGGCAAAACTGTTGCGGGAGAAATCCAAAATTCTGATTGCTTTTGGGTCTTGCGCTCATGAAGGCTGCATCCCGGGATTAGCCAATTTCTTCGACCGCAAGGGCATCTTTGAGTATGCCTATAAACAATCTCCAACGGTTGAAGAGGAAACCAGAGGAACTTATCCGCAACCGCATACCAGGGTGCCGGAGGGCGAGATTGAGATACCTGAATTTTACGATACGGTGAAAACCCTGGATCAGGTAGTAGAGGTGGATTATATCATTCCGGGATGTCCGCCACAGTCTTTTCAGGTTTGGGGGGTTTTGCAGGCGGTGATGGATATTCTGAAAACAGGAAAACCATTACCTCCCAAAGGTGCGGTGTTAGGCGCTGGTGATAAAACCTGTTGTGATGAATGCCCCCGGGAACGAAAGGAAAAGAAGATTAAGGAATTTGTACGTCCTCATCAAATTATTCCCAAAGAAGATGAATGTTTGCTCGATCAGGGAATTTTGTGCATGGGTCCGGCAACTCGCAGTGGTTGTGGTGCTCTGTGCGTGAAAGCCAACATACCCTGTCGAGGCTGTTACGGGGCTCCACCCAATGTTCGTGATCAGGGAGCGAAAATGATTTCTGCGCTAAGTTCCGTAGTGGATGCCAGCAATCCGGAGGAAGCCCGAAAAATTCTGGAAACCATTGCGGATCCGCTGGGAACCTTTTATCGCTTTTCTCTGGCGCATTCCACCTTTCGCCGGGCACAAATACCCAATGGCAAAGCTCAGGAGAAGGTGGTAGCGCAGCAGGAAGCGGAAGCGATCCATTAGCCAAATGGCACAAGAAGGCTTTTCCCAGTACGCTTTACGTTTAACGTATTACTGAATAACGTAAGGCGTAAGAAAGAGAGCAAGGAACAAGTGTTTGGAATATAATACCATCTATAAGCCCAAAGGTGATGCCATGAAACACATAAAGATTGATCCCATAACTCGCTTAGAAGGGCATGGAAAAATTGATATTTTCCTGGATGAGCAGGGAGAAGTAGCCAACTGCTATTTTGTGGTGCCGGAGTTACGGGGATTTGAAAAATTTTGTCAGGGGCGACCGGTAGAGGATCTCCCTCGTATTACAACCCGAATTTGTGGAGTCTGCCCGGAAGCTCATCACATGGCTTCTGCCAAAGCCTGTGATGCGGTCTATCATGTCACCATCCCACCGGCAGCCAGAAAGCTGCGAGAATTATTATACAATACCTTCTACTGTGCCGATCATACCGTTCATTTTTATGCTCTGGGGGGCCCCGATTTTGTCGTTGGGCCGGATGCCCCCAAAGCGGAACGGAATATCTTAGGGGTTATCCGAAAAGTGGGATTGGATGCCGGGAAAAAAGTAATCAAATTGCGGGCGCTGGCAGGTGAGATTATCGAAACCCTGGGTGGTAAAAAAATTCATCAGGTAACGGCAATTCCCGGTGGAGTATCCAAAGGGTTAACCGAAGAAGAACGTCAAAAATTTCTGAGCTATGCTTCCTATTTTGTGGAATTCGGACAATTCACCCTTCAGGTGTTTGAAGACATCGTCCTGAAAAATTCCGATTACGTGGATATGATTCTTTCTGACACCTTTGCCCATAAGACCTATTACATGGGGCTGGTGGATGAAAACAATAAAGTGAATTTTTATGACGGTATGGTCCGAGTCGTAGACCCGGAAGGGAATGAATTTTGTAAATACCATCCCCATGAATACACCGAGCATATCAGCGAACATATTGAACCCTGGACTTACCTAAAATATCCATATCTAAAGAATGTGGGGTGGAAAGGATTTGTCGATGGGAAAGAAAGTGGCGTCTATCGTGCCACCCCACTGGCTCGTTTGAATGTATCCGATGGGATGGCTACCCCTCTGGCGCAGGAGGAGTATGAAAAATTCTATGACACCTTAACCGGTGACTCAAGCGGGAAAACGCCGGTTCATCATACTCTGGCCACTCACTGGGCACGAGTTATTGAATTGATGTATGCTGCGGAACGCACTAAAGAGCTCCTGGAAGACCCGGAAATCACCTCCCCGGATATTCGAGTGATTCCCACAGAAATACCTACTGAGGGTGTTGGAACCGTGGAAGCACCAAGGGGTACTCTGACCCATCATTACAAAACGGATGAGAATGGTATTGTCAGGGAAGTGAATTTAATTGTCGGCACCACCAACAATTATGCAGCTATTTCAATGTCTATCAAAAAAGCCGCACAGGGGTTAATCCATAAAGGTGTTGAGATAACCGATGGGGTTCTTAACAAGATTGAGATGGCGTTTCGTGCCTATGATCCCTGTTTTGCTTGTGCTACCCATACTTTGCCGGGACAAATGCCACTCGAATTACGCATTTTTGATAAAGATGGTCAGTTAATCACTTCTAAAAAAAGATATTAATGAGAACCCCGTGACAAACCCGGAAGTTTAACTTGTAAAGTTTGTTGATGAAAAATCAAATTATTGGAGGTTGGTATGAGTCAAAACACATTGTCCATCACCGATAATCGTACCGGGAAAAAGTACGAAATACCCATTGAACACGGAACTATTAATGCCATGCAGCTCCGCCAAATTAAAGTAAGTGACGATGATTTCGGGTTAATGAGTTATGACCCTGGGTTTAAGAACACCGCATCCTGCAAAAGTACCATTACGTTTATTGATGGAGAAAAGGGGATTTTGTTATATCGGGGGTACCCCATTGAACAGATTGCTGAGAAGAGTACATTTCTGGAAACAGCTTATTTAATCATTAACGGAGAACTTCCGACCAAATCCCAATTTGAGGAATGGACTTACCATATTACCCATCATACCATGTTGCATGAAAATGTGAAGAAATTTATGGAAGGCTTCCGCTATGATGCCCATCCCATGGGGATATTCATCAGCACGGTGGCAGCATTGTCCACATTTTATCCGGACGCTCGAAATATCCATGATCCTGAGTCTCGTAAGTTGCAGACATATCGTTTGATCGGTAAAGTTCCCACCATAGCCGCAGCAGCTTATCGCCATAGCATGGGATTGCCCTATGTATATCCGGATAATGATCTCAGCTATGCAGGTAATTTTCTAAACATGCTTTTTAAGATGACTGAGTTGAAATATGAACCGAATCCGATACTGGAACGAGCCCTGGACGTGTTATTCATCCTGCATGCCGATCATGAACAGAATTGCAGCACTTCTACCATGAGGGTGGTGGGTAGTTCCCATGCGGACCCCTATGTAGCAGTTGCTGCTGCTGCTTCGGCCCTGTTTGGACCTTTACATGGGGGAGCTAATGAACAGGTTTTACGGATGTTGAATGAGATTGGTTCTAAAGATAAGGTCGGGGCTTACATCAAACGCGTTAAGGAAGGTGAAGTGCTTTTGATGGGATTTGGGCATCGTGTTTATAAGAATTATGATCCGCGAGCCCGAATCATCAAACGCATTGCCGATGAAGTATTTGAAGTTACCGGCCGAAATCCACTGCTGGACATTGCGCTGGAGTTGGAACGAATTGCCCTGGAAGATGAATATTTTGTCAAACGCAAATTATATCCCAATGTAGATTTTTACTCAGGGATTATTTATCAGGCAATGGGATTTCCGGTGGAATTTTATCCGGTTCTCTTTGCCATCGGGAGAACGGTTGGCTGGATTGCTCAGTGGCTGGAATTATTAGAAGATAGTGAACAAAAAATTGCTCGACCCCGACAGATCTATCTTGGAGAAAAAATGAGAGATTTTATTCCGTTGGAAAAGCGAAGTTGATTTGACTTTTTCCAACTAATGACTCCCCCCCATGGGAGTAACGACCGCAAAGACGAGTCCCGATGGGCATGGT
>RFIL01000308.1 GCA_003695285.1 Calditrichota bacterium | reverse complement strand
CCCACCTTTAATCCTTCTCGTAACGTGGCATTTCGGGATTTTGGATGAAGATCTGCTTTGGTGAAAAAAACATCCTCATCCTCTTCAGTGGTGATAAAGCCAAACCCTTTTAGATGATCAAACATTTTAATATAGCCGATTTGCATATCCATCCTCCTTAAGATTAACAATATTTAAAAAAAATGATGGAACTCTTTACCCGGCAACTCAGTTTTTTTAAAATAAATTTTCCTTCTTCGAAATTCTACTACTAAATTTAGAATTTGAAAATAGAATTTAAAAAAGTAGCTGAAGTGGGGCGGTAACGGGTTGCATCAAAATGATGAAAAAAATGGAAACCAAAAAAATTTTTTTTTGTTGCATTATTTTTGGAAGACTTTAAATTAGGGGGCTATCTCTGAGGCTGGCGTAGCTCAACTGGTAGAGCAGCTGATTTGTAATCAGCCGGTTGGGGGTTCAAGTCCCTTCGCCAGCTCGGGTAATGCCAGAAAAAGGGGAGGTAGCGAAGCGGTCAAACGCACCAGACTGTAAATCTGGCGGCAGATGCCTTCGGTGGTTCGAATCCGCCCCTCCCCACACGATAGCTCGCTTGTAGGATTGGCTTTGCCAGACTACTTGGGTTACGGGCGAGGAGTTGGAGGGATTAAAAACAAAATATTGCGGGAGTAACTCAGTTGGTAGAGTCACAGCCTTCCAAGCTGTTGGTCGCGGGTTCGAGTCCCGTCTCCCGCTCGGTCGGAAGCGCCGTAGGGTCTCGTTACGGTGCTTCCACCCTTTTGTTAGCCCACGTAGCTCAGTCGGTAGAGCACATCCTTGGTAAGGATGAGGTCACCGGTTCAATCCCGGTCGTGGGCTCTTTTTTATTGGTGAAAATCTGCTCGTTCAGAACTTAAATTAACCGTGCTTTCTGAAGCGGCAGATAAAAATTTACTTAATGTTAAATAGCTTGGAGGATAGTCGATGGCTAAAGCAAAATTTGAAAGAACGAAACCCCACGTGAATGTTGGGACGATTGGTCACGTTGATCATGGTAAAACGACGTTGACTGCTGCAATAACTCAGTATCTGTCTCGTAAAGGGATGGCAGAATTTCGCTCTTTCGATAGTATCGATAAGGCACCGGAAGAGCGCGAGCGGGGTATTACTATTGCAACCGCTCACGTAGAGTATGAAACTGATAAACGGCATTACGCCCACGTGGATTGCCCCGGGCACGCTGACTATATTAAGAACATGATTACCGGTGCTGCTCAGATGGACGGAGCAATTCTGGTGGTGAGTGCTGCGGATGGCCCCATGCCTCAGACCCGAGAACATATTCTGTTGGCTCGTCAGGTAAACGTTCCTTATATCGTGGTCTTCTTGAACAAGGTCGATCAGGTGGATGACCCTGAGTTGCTGGATCTGGTGGAGCTGGAAGTGCGTGAGTTGCTCTCCAGTTATGACTTCCCTGGTGATGAGGTTCCTGTTATCCGTGGTAGTGCTTTGCAAGCACTCAGCAACCCGGATGATGAAGAAGCCAATAAATGCATCCAGGAGCTGGTCGATGCTATCGATGAGTTCATCCCCACTCCGCAACGAGATGTTGATAAGCCGTTCTTGATGCCTATTGAAGACGTGTTCAGTATTACCGGTCGTGGTACTGTTGGTACCGGTCGTATTGAGCGGGGTCGTGTGCATGTTGGTGATGAAGTGGAGATCGTTGGTCTTGGTGCCCATCGTAAAACGGTGGTGACCGGTGTGGAAATGTTCCGTAAGTTGCTGGATGAAGGTCAGGCTGGTGATAATGTGGGTCTGTTGTTGCGTGGTGTGGAAAAAACCGAATTGCAACGCGGAATGGTTGTGGCTCAACCGGGCTCCATTACGCCTCATACCAAGTTTAAGGCAGAAGTTTACGTCTTGAAGAAAGAGGAAGGTGGTCGTCACACTCCTTTCTTTACCAATTATCGTCCTCAGTTCTACTTCCGTACAACTGACGTAACCGGAACCATTACTCTGCCCGAAGGTGTGGAAATGGTGATGCCTGGTGACAACACCCAGATGATTGTTGAGTTGCAAAAACCGATTGCTATGGAAAAAGAATTGCGTTTTGCAATTCGTGAAGGTGGTCGTACTGTTGGTGCGGGTGTTGTGACTGAAATACTTGAATAAATAATTTGAAACGAAATGTGATTTAATGGTGGAGTTACCAATTGCGTGAGATTATCACATTAGAATGCACAGTGTGCAAGCATCGGAATTACACAACGACTAAGAATAAACGTAAGCATACTCAACGGGTTGAGTTTAAGAAGTACTGCCCGAATTGCAATAAGCACACGGTGCATAAAGAGACAAGATGATGGAATTGGGTTAGGCCCGTAGCACAATTGGCTAGTGCACCGGTCTCCAAAACCGGGGGTTGGGGGTTCGAGTCCCTCCGGGCCTGCTCCTAATTTTTCTAAAACGGGTGATAAATTTGAGATTGGGTGCTCATGATTGACAAGATTAAAGAGTTTCTGAATCAAGTTCAGGTTGAGATGAAGAAGGTAACCTGGCCAGAGAAGGATGAATTAATTAACGCAACTCTGGTAGTGTTTGTGATATCGGCAATCTTTACATTGTTTATCTTTTTTGCAGATTCGTTGATGACCTATATTATAAACTTGCTTTATTAAGAAGGAAGGCAGTTTTGGAAAAAAAGTGGTATACATTACGAGTTTATTCCGGGCAGGAAAATAAGGTAAAAGCTCATCTGGAAAATGCCATTAAGTTCAAGGGGATGGAGGATGAGTTTGGCCGGATAGTGGTTCCTTCAGAGCCGGTATTGGAAATGCGGCAGGGGAAAAAGCGTTTAAAAAACAAAGTCTTTTTTCCGGGTTATATTCTGATTGAAATGAATTATAACACCCGAACGGCCCATCTTGTTCAGGAAACGCCAGGGGTGATTGGTTTTGTAGGCCCTAAAAACAACCCTGAAGTAGTTCGACCGGAAGAGGCAGAGGCGGTGTTGCGCAAAGTGGAGCGCCAGGAAGGTGAAATTGAGAAGGTGGAAGTGCCCTTTCAGGTGGGTGATATGATTCGTGTGGTGGATGGGCCTTTTGCTGATTTCACCGGGGTTGTGGAAGAAATTAATGAAGAGAAGAAAAAGTTGAAAGTGTCGGTGAGTATTTTTGGAAGACCGACACCCGTAGAGTTAGATTTTTTACAAGTTGAATTGGAAAAATAAACGGCGAGAGCGACAATGGCGAAGAAAGTAATTGGGATGATAAAGCTTCAAATACCTGCAGGACAGGCAAATCCCTCTCCTCCGGTAGGTCCGGCGCTTGGTCAGCATGGTGTGGCGATTATGGAATTCTGCAAAGCATTTAATGCCCGTACCCAGGATCAGCGCGGGGATATTATACCGGTTGTGATTACGGTCTATGCGGATCGTTCCTTCAGTTTTATTACCAAAACGCCTCCGGCATCATCGCTGTTGCTGAAAGCGGCTAAGGTGGAAAAGGGTTCTCCGGAACCCAATCGAAACAAAGTGGCGAAGGTAACCCGGGAGCAAGTGCGGCAGATTGCTGAGCAGAAAATGCCGGACCTGAATGCTATGGATATTGACGCTGCTATGAAGATTATTGAAGGAACTGCCCGCAGTATGGGTATTGAAGTGATTGATTGAGAACGGTGAGTGAAGACTGCCAAATAAACCCGGGTTCGTTGGTTTTTAGCGGTTGTGAATTGGCAAATTAATTCTGGTGAGGATATTCATGAAAAAGCGTAGTAAACGTTATCGAAAAGCAGCGGAGTTGATTGAACCCCGTGAATATACGTTAAAAGAAGCGGTAGAGCTGGTCAAGAAGACCGCTTCAGCCAAGTTTGATGAAACCGTCGAGGTTTCGGTACGATTGGGGGTGGATCCTCGTCATGCAGACCAGGTGGTGCGCGGCACAGTTGCCCTACCCCATGGATTGGGAAAAGAAGTGCGCGTTCTGGTGATCGCTAAGGGTGAAAAAGCAGAAGAAGCCGAAGCTGCCGGAGCGGACTATGTGGGTTATGAAGAATACATTGAAAAGATTCAGCAGGGATGGCTGGATTTCGATGTGGTGGTGGCAACACCGGATGCCATGAAAGACCTGGGTAAGCTGGGACGTGTATTGGGTCCTCGTGGATTGATGCCCAACCCCAAGAGTGGAACGGTTACCATGGATATTGGAAATACGGTCAAGGAAATTAAAGCCGGTAAAATTGATTTCCGTGTTGATAAAACCGGAATCGTTCATACCGGTGTGGGTAAGGCCTCTTTTGAGCCGGAAAAATTACAGGATAACATCAAAACCCTTATCCAGACCATTATCCGATTAAAGCCGGCTTCTGCAAAAGGTACTTATCTGAAAAGTATTTATGTATCCAATACCATGGGGCCCGGGATTCGGTTGGTGACGAATCCCCTGGAATTTCAAGATTAATGATTAGAAACTGTAGTACAGACTCAAGAAGAGGTATGATAAAATGCCGACTCCTCAAAAGGAAGCTATCGTAGAAGAAATGACCAGGAAATTCTCCGAAGCGAGCAGCGTTTTCCTGGCAGATTTTACCGGTGTGGATGTGAACACTATCACGGAGATTCGGAAGAAATTCCATGAGGTAAATGTTGAATATCGAGTGGTGAAAAACACACTGGCAAGAAGGTCTTTTGAAAAAGCCGGGATTACCGGGATGCTGGATTATCTGACCGGTGTAAATTCTTATGCCATCAGCTATGAAGATCCCACGCAACCGATTAAGGTAATCGAAAAATTTAAAAAAGATTTAAACGATAAGTTTAAAATCAAAGCAGCCCTTTTTGAAGGGGAGTTGGTTCCCCCGGAAAAAGTGGATGCCCTGGCCAAGTTGCCTTCAAAACAGGAACTGTTAGGGCAGTTTGTTGGAATGTTACAATCACCCATGACCAAACTGGCCGGCACTCTGAATGCCGCCATGAGTCAGTTGGTGGGTGTGTTAAAAGCATTAGAAGACGCAAAAAAATAAGTCTTGTTTGACAGATCATAATTACCATTTAATGGAGGTTAAATCAAATGGCAGAGATTACTCGTGAAGATGTCTTAAAGTATCTTGAAAATGCCACCATGCTGGAGATTTCGGAATTGGTGAAAGCAGTGGAGGAGAAATTCGGCGTGACAGCCGCGGCTCCGGTTGCTATGCCTGTAGCAGGTGCCCCTGCTGCCGGTGGTGCGGAAGCTGCCGCTGAAGAAAAAACCGAATTCGATGTGGTTCTCAAAGAAATAGGCCCGGAAAAAATCAAAGTTATCAAGGTGGTGCGAGCCATTACTGGTTTGGGATTGAAGGAAGCGAAAGAATTGGTCGAAAGTGCACCCAAGCCGGTTAAGGAAGGCGTTTCCAAAGCCGAAGCGGATGATTTCAAGAAGCAGCTGGAAGAAGTTGGCGCCGTCGTTGAAGTGAAGTAGTTGTCTGGGTTTACCTTGACCTCAATTATAATCCTCCCCAGTACTAGTGTATAGTCGTGGGGAGGTTCTTTAATGTTGTACAAAAGAAAAAAAGAGGTGTTTCTTTGAAGAATCATAAGTTTATTGAGCGCCATTCATTCTCCAAAATTCCGACAATTGTGGAGTACCCCGACTTGCTGGATGTCCAGCGAAAGTCGTTTAAAGAATTCCTTCAGGAAGATGTTCCTCCTGGAGAAAGGGAAAATGTGGGATTACAGGCCGTTTTTAATAGCATTTTTCCGGTAGTGGATAGTCGAGAAAATTTTATCCTCGATTTTGTTGAGTATTATATTGATGCCCCTAAATACTCCGTCAAGGAGTGCCGGGAAAGAGGGTTAACCTATGCGGTTCCCCTGAAAGCTAAAATGCGACTGTCCATCAAAGATCCCACTGGCGATACAGATGATTACACGGATACCATTGAGCAGGATGTCTATCTGGGCAATATGCCCTATATGACCGAGCGGGGTACCTTTATCATCAATGGAGCAGAACGGGTGATTGTCAATCAGTTACACCGGGCTCCGGGGGTGTTTTTTGACGAAAGTATTCACCCCAATGGTACCAAAATTTATTCTGCCCGGATTATCCCCTTCCGTGGGAGCTGGGTGGAGTTTATGACCGATGTCAATGACTGCTTGCATGTCTATATCGATCGGAAAAAGAAATTTTATATAACCACCTTTCTGAGGGCTCTCGGATTTACCAGTGATTATGAAATCCTTTCTACGTTTGGCCTGATTGATACTGTAAAGCTGAAAGATGCTGACACCGAGTCGCTGGTCGGAAGAACGCTTGCTTCAGATGTGGTGGACAAAAAGGGGGGAGAGGTTCTGGTAGAAGCCGGAGCGGTTCTGGATGAAGACCTGATCGAGGCCCTGCGGAAAAAGAAAGTGGCTGAAATCGAGCTGGTTCAGCAAGTGGATCCTTCCATGCCCAATATTATTTTAAACACTCTCCAGAAAGACCCCGCCAAGACCGAAGAGGAATCTCTTCGGTTAATTTATGAATTGCTGCGGTCAGGAGAGCCCCCTGATCTGGATACGGCTCGTGATTTATTGAAAAAGATTTTCTATAACCCCAAACGCTATGAACTGGGCGCCGTGGGGCGTTACCGCTTAAATAAGAAACTGGGATTGAATGTTGATTATGAAAATACCGTTCTCACCCAGGAAGATTTTGTAGAAATCGTCAAGTATCTGATTGATCTCCGCGAAGGTAAACGCAGCACCGATGACATTGACCATCTTGGAAATCGTCGGGTTAAAACCGTTGGGGAACAGCTTGCCGCACAGTTTAATCTGGGATTAACCCGGATGGCACGAACCATTAAAGAACGGATGAATCTCGGAGATGCGGAATCGATTACTCCTCAGGAATTGGTGAATGCCCGTGCGATTACCTCGGTTATTAACACCTTCTTTGGCACATCCCAGCTTTCTCAGTTTATGGATCAAACCAATCCTCTGGCAGAATTAACCCATAAGCGGCGAATGAGCGCCCTGGGACCCGGCGGGTTAACTCGTGAACGAGCAGGATTCGAAGTCCGCGATATTCACTATACCCACTACGGGCGACTCTGTCCGATTGAGACCCCGGAAGGTCCCAATATCGGTTTGATCTCCTCTTTGAGTGTGCTGGCGAGAGTGAATGATTTTGGTTTTATCGAAACTCCCTATCGCAAGGTGGTCAATGGTCAGGTGACGGATGAAATTGAATTTCTCTCGGCTGACGATGAAGAGCGGGCGGTTATTGCTCAGTTCAATGCGCCCATTGATCCCAAGACCGGTAAATTTGAGAAAGACCTGGTGAAGGTTCGAAAACGGGGTGATTTTCTTGTCGTTCCTCCGGAAGAGGTTCAATATATTGACGTGGCTTCCAACCAGATTCTTTCAGCATCTGCCTCCTTGATTCCCTTTGTGGAACATGATGATGCCAACCGTGCACTAATGGGTTCAAACATGCAACGTCAGGCTGTTCCTCTGATCAAACCGGAAGCTCCCATTGTGGGAACCGGTATCGAGGGGAAAATAGCCCGTGACTCTGGTGCCATGGTGATTTCTGATGTGAATGGGGTCGTTGAAGAGGTGGATGCCACTAAAATTGTGATCAAAGTAGATCCCGAAGAAGATGAGTCGCCCCGTCACATCCTGACCGGTCAGGCAGAATATAAGACCTTTGAATTAATGAAGTTTGTGCGAACCAACCAAAACACCTGTATCAACCAACGTCCTCTGGTGGATAAGGGAGACCGGGTAACCAAGGGACAGGTACTGGCCGATGGGCCGGCTACCGACCGTGGTGAACTGGCTCTGGGTCGAAATGTTCTGGTCGCGTTTATGCCCTGGAATGGGTATAACTTTGAGGATGCGATTGTTATTTCTGAACGAATGGTTCGCGATGACTATTTTACCTCAGTTCATATCGAAGAGCACGAAATTCAGGTTCGGGATACTAAACGAGGTGAAGAGGAGCTTACCCGCGAGATCCCCAATGTAAGCGAAGAAGCCACCAAAAATCTGGATGAAAATGGCATTATTCGCATTGGAGCAGAAGTAAAAGCGGGTGATATTCTGGTGGGTAAGGTTACCCCGAAAGGGGAAACCGAACCGACTCCGGAAGAAAAGCTGTTAAAGGCAATCTTTGGTAGCAAAGCCGGTGATGTGAAAGATGCTTCCTTAAAAATGCCGGCTGGAATGGAAGGTATTGTGATCGATACCCGCCTCTTCTCTCGCAAGAAGAAGGATCCCAAAACCAAAAAAGAAGACAAAAAGAAATTAGAGCTTCTGGAAAAGGAGACTCAACAGCGTATTCAGGAGATTGAAGAACGTCTCCGAAATTATCTGGTAGACACCTTCTCGGATATCCCGACAAAAGGGATCGAGACACTGGCGGGTAAACAACTGGTGAAGCCTGGTGGCAAAATCACCAAGAACACCTTCGCCAAAGTAGAACTTGACCTGGTTGATTATAATGCTCCCTGGTTTGATGATGACAAGCTGAATGAGAAGGTGCTTCGTATCTTTGTGGAATACAAAACATTGATAAAAGAAATCGAAAATGATTTACGCACCCAGAAGCATAAAATTATGATCGGCGATGAATTGCCGCCGGGAATTGTACAGCTTGCGAAAGTCTATGTCGCTCAAAAACGGAAGTTAAAAGTGGGTGACAAAATGGCCGGTCGTCACGGGAACAAAGGGGTCATTGCTAAGATTGTTCCTGTGGAGGATATGCCCTTTCTGCCAGATGGTACTCCGGTGGATATCGTGTTGAATCCTCTGGGTGTGCCCTCCCGGATGAACCTGGGGCAAATCTTTGAAACCACCCTCGGGTGGGCCGGTCGCGTGCTGGATAAGTTTTATGCGACCCCGGTATTTGATGGAGCAACCTACGAGGAAGTACTGGATGAGCTCCGCAAAGCGGGCTTACCCCTTACCGGTAAGATGAAGCTCTACGATGGTCAAACCGGTGAAGAATTTGAACAAGAAGTGACGGTCGGGCAGATTTACATGATGAAGCTCTCGCACATGGTGGATGATAAAATTCACGCCCGGTCCATCGGACCTTACTCACTGATTACCCAACAACCTCTGGGTGGTAAAGCTCAGTTTGGTGGTCAGCGATTTGGTGAGATGGAGGTCTGGGCACTGGAAGCGTATGGTGCTGCACATACTCTACAGGAAATTTTAACCTACAAGAGTGATGATGTGCAGGGTCGTACCAAGGTGTATGAAGCTATCGTCAAAGGGGATAATCTACCCGAGCCCGGACGTCCGGAGTCCTTTAATGTGCTGGTAAAAGAACTGCAAGGGCTGGGACTTAATGTGAAAGTGGAATAGGTTCTACAGACTAAGAACCTGTTCCCGGTTCCTCTGTGGAACCTACATGAAGTCAATAATCAGCATTAGTTTTTTAGTAATATAAACGTTAACGTTTAAAAGGAGTGATGAGTTTGGAAACTTATCCCGCAAAAGGCCAGATTTCAAAAATATCAATCGGTTTGGCGTCTCCCAATGTGATTCTGGAAAACAGCCATGGAGAGGTCACCAAACCGGAAACCATCAATTACCGTTCGTTTAAACCGGAAAAGGATGGTTTATTTTGTGAAAAAATCTTTGGCCCCGTAAAGGATTGGGAATGTCACTGCGGAAAATACAAACGGATTCGCTATAAAGGAATTATTTGTGACCGTTGTGGTGTGGAGGTGACCACGAAAAGTGTACGTCGTGAACGGATGGGGCATATCAGTCTGGCAGTGCCCATTGTTCATATCTGGTATTTTCGTTCTACCCCCACCAAGATTGGATACCTGTTAAATATTTCTCCCAAAGATTTAGAACGAATCATTTATTATGAAGCATACGTTGTGATTCAACCGGGGAACAGCGGATACAAAACCGGAGATCTGCTGACCGAAGAAGAATATATGAATATTCTGGATAAACTGGGACCGGAAGAGCTGGAGTTACCGGATGATCATCCTGATAAATTCCTGGCTGGTATGGGTGGGGAAGCCATCCGCGAAATGCTAAAACGCATTGATGTGGATGAATTAGCCCAGGAACTTCGTACCGCTCTCCGAACCGAAAAATCCCAGCAGAAAAAACAGGAAGCTTTGAAACGATTGAAGGTGGTAGAAGCCTTCCGTACCCGGGAAAACGGTGAGTTCAAAAATAAACCGGAGTGGATGGTGCTGGATGTGATTCCGGTGATTCCACCGGAACTGCGCCCTCTGGTACCGCTGGAAGGTGGGCGTTTTGCCACCAGTGACCTGAACGATCTTTATCGTCGGGTCATTATTCGCAATAACCGCTTAAAACGATTGATGGACATCAAAGCTCCGGAAGTCATTTTGCGGAATGAAAAGCGGATGCTGCAGGAAGCCGTCGATGCCTTGTTTGATAATACCAAAAGAACCACCGCCATTCGAAGCGATGGTAATCGTCCCTTAAAATCTCTCTCCGATATGTTGCGAGGGAAACAGGGGCGGTTCCGGCTAAACCTCCTCGGGAAACGAGTGGATTATTCCGGGCGTTCAGTGGTTGTTGTTGGTCCGAAATTGAGACTATATGAATGCGGCTTACCCAAAGAAATGGCCGTGGAGTTGTTCAAACCCTTTATCATTCGCAAGCTGCAAGACCTTAAGATTGTTAAAACGGTGAAAAGCGCTAAGCGGTTTGTGGATAAACGGGAAGCGAAAGTATTTGAAATTCTGGAAGACATCGTCAAAGAACATCCTGTTCTTTTAAACCGGGCACCTACGTTGCACCGATTGGGTATTCAAGCCTTTCAACCGGTATTGATTGAAGGAAAGGCCATTGAAATACATCCTCTGGTTTGTGCCGCTTTTAATGCAGACTTTGACGGCGACCAGATGGCAGTGCATGTACCCCTGAGCTTCGAAGCTCAAATGGAAGCCCGTCTGTTGATGCTGGCTTCACATAATATCCTTTCTCCTGCCAGTGGGCGTCCTCTGGCTATCCCATCTCAGGATATGGTACTGGGATCATACTACATCACCAAAGAAAAGGATGGTGTATTGGGAGAAGGGAAAGTCTTCTCTTCACCTCAGGAGGTTATCGTTGCTTATAACGATAAGAAGGTAAATCTCCATGCGAAAATCAAAGTTCGTGTGAATGGTGAGCTGATCGATACCACCGTTGGAAGGGTGATTTTCAACAGTATTGTGCCGGAAGAAATCGGTTTTGTCAACGAGTTGATGACTAAAAAAGCTCTGGAAAATCTGGTTGGCCGGGTCATGTTGAAGATTGGGAACTTGAGAACAGTGGAGTTCCTCGATCGTTTGAAAACCTTAGGTTTCCGTTATTCAACCATCGGCGGAGCAAGTATTGGTCTGGATGATGTGGTGGTTCCGGAGAAAAAATCGGAAATTATTGAAAAAGCTTACAAGGAATTGAGAAATCTGGAAGAACAGTATCGAATGGGTTTCATCACCGATGGTGAACGGTACAATAAGGTGATTGACATCTGGACCCGGGTAACGGATCAGGTTTCCAATGAGTTGTTCAAGATATTGCAAGACCATAAAGATGGATTTAACTCACTCTACATGATGTCGACCTCCGGTGCTCGGGGTAGCCGTGAGCAAATTCGCCAGTTGGCGGGTATGCGAGGTTTGATGGCGAAGCCACAAAAAACCTTAACCGGTCAAACCGGGGAAATTATTGAGAACCCCATCACCGCCAACTTCTTTGAAGGGCTAACGGTGCAGGAGTATTTTATCTCCACGCATGGTGCCCGTAAAGGTCTGGCTGATACGGCTCTTAAAACAGCAGATGCCGGTTATCTAACCCGACGGCTGGTGGATGTGGCTCAGGATGTGATGATTACCGAGTATGACTGTGGTACTATCCTGGGGATCGAAACTCAACCCATTAAAGAGGGGGAAAATGTTATTGAACCTCTCTCCGACCGGGTTCTGGGACGGGTAGCGGTGGATGATGTGTATGACCCCATTGGTGGAGAATTGATTGTTAAAGCCGGACAGTTGATTGATGAAGAAATTGCTCAAAAGATTGATGAAGCGGCAATCGAGTCGGTAAAAATTCGTTCGGTATTGACCTGTGAATCGACCCGCGGTGTATGTGTTCTCTGTTATGGGCGAAATCTGGCTACCGGACGTATGGTAGATATTGGTGAAGCTGTTGGGGTCATGGCGGCGCAGAGTATCGGGGAACCTGGAACTCAGCTAACCCTGCGAACTTTCCATATTGGTGGTACAGCAGGACGAATTGCTGCTCAGTCTGAAGTTGCAGCACGATTCAATGGGAAGGTAAAATATGAAGACCTCCGGGTTCTGGAAACCGTCAGCGATGAAAGCGGTGAAGAAAAACCGGTAACCATCTGTATCGGTCGCAATGGGAAACTCCACATAGTCGATGAAAAAGGTCGAACCCTGATTCACTATAATGTCTCTTATGGTGCCAAGGTCCTGGTGAAAGATGGCGAGGACGTGGAAAGAGGAAAGATTCTCTTTGAGTGGGATCCCTATTCATCCGTCATCCT
>RFIL01000307.1 GCA_003695285.1 Calditrichota bacterium | reverse complement strand
CTGTTAAGCCTCAATCGGTATAACGATGTGCCTGAGTTATATCGATTCTGTATAACCGTTTATTGTATCACATATCCTCGAACAGACGTTGAATTTTAAAAACATACCTGACATTTTGGTTGATTTTTTGCCCGATGGAAATTACTTTTATGATAAAATAAGGTGGAGTGGTGGAATCAATGTAAAAGATGCTGTTAGACCATTTAAAAACAATTTGGCGTAAAAGAAATAAAAAACCCCTCCTTCACAAAAGGCATCTGTATTATTTCTGTTTCCTGATCACCTGGAACAAATAGAAACTGGTCAAGTTCTTGTCAGTGCTAGAATTTAGCGCGAGAATCAAGAAATTCGATCTCGATTCCGAGTTGGAGCCGTCGTTTACTTGTGATCCGGCAGGCTAAAATTTGACCAATTTTTCAACTTCATTTAAGCTCGAAAAAAACATGAGAGAAAAGGGAACTTTCAATTTTGTTTCGCGGTATAAAAAGAGGGTATGACAAAACCCTTACAATTTAGTTTGACGAAAACGACAGTAATAACAATAATGAAAAGTAGAGGTAGATGTAAGAATGTCGAAAAAGGCCAATACTAGTTCTAGGGGATCTGATGTAAAACTGGTTCAATTCAAACTGACGGAGCAGGCCTACAATGATCTCAATCGTCTACGGGAAGATACCGGCAGTATCTCCCTTTCAGAAGTGATCCGAGATTCGCTATACCTCTATCAATGGGCGATAGAGATGAAGAAAAAGGGGTATAGCGTATATTGTCTATCCGATGACGATGAAGCGAAGAAATATGAAGTAGTGATGCCATTCGTTAGTTAATAAATCGGCCGGATGGAAAATGAAAGGAGGTATAGTCTGGCCCCATGTAGTAAGGCCGCAAAAAAATGGCGGTATCTTGATCTTTGACAATATCCGATTCTCTTTCGATCATCGAGACTATGATGATCACGAGGATTACAAATGCCAGCGTTTCGCTATGACTCGCATAGGTACGTATCATTCCAATTAACTCGCTGAAGTTACAGCGTAAATTGGAACACACAAGAATAACCGACAAACACAACAAAGGAGTGAATGATGAAGCTCATTATCACTTCTCAAGAGGCGTTCGAGGTCTGATATGGGACGCTTCTTGAGTAAAATATTTTCTGATGCCAACGAGCCAAAAGAGAAGCCGTTGGTTGTTGAGATTTATGATATGACATCTAACAAGATTCATTTCATCGAGACTGATCAAGCAAAAAACGCTCATACAATCATTGTAAGAATCAAAGAAGGCGGAAAGCAAAATCAGAAAGAAGAACTTGATCAGGTTTCCATTCGCAGAGAAAATATTAAGACTCAACAAGAAAAAGAGACTAAAAGATTTGCTAGAAAGTTTTTTATTGCTGTCATTACAGTGTCAATTTTACTCGAAATTTTCAACTATATTCTTTTATATCTTGGTATCGAGCCTACATTGTTACTTAAAATGTCAACCATCTTTTCAAAATTGTGGTTTTGGGGAGGGATTATGTTCAACAAAATGACTTGACAGTTTCCACACTGACTACTTTCAACACAAATGACTTCATAATAAGATATTTAACAAATTTCAATTCTGCTGAAAAGCCCGCCAAGTAGCGGGCTTTTTCTTTTTTGAGAGATTGTTGATCTATCGAAGTCGTTCATCCGGATTATAGCATTCAAAGGTTTTTTCAAACTTTCCGTATCCGGTTGGGCAATTCTTATATCATTGGTTACTTGTCGGCACTGGTCTAACCTAGCGCTCAACCGGATGAAACCACAGTTTGTCTTGTGAAATTGGGTCTTGCTTGTTTGTAGTGGGTTGGGTAATTTGGCAATGTCCCGTGTGTTTTTGTGGTTTCACCGGTTAGCTTTACGTTATATGCCTAATAATCAGTAACTTGTAAAAGCGGATCCAAAATGCAAGAAATCTCAAACCTTTTAACAAATCCTCTAAATCAAATTTTGACGGGAATCCCTATTTCTGTAATTGGAAACATAACCACTGATTCAATCAAACGTATTTGGTCACACTTATCTGAAAAGGATAGAATCGAACAACTTGAAGATTTGTTATTTACATCATTTTTGAAAGCATTAGAAATTCATCAGAATAGATATGATAAGGTCGCTAAAGAAGTAAGTGAAAATATTCAAAAATTAGTAAGGAATGAGAAGTCCAAATTCCTGAACATCATTAAGGCATCGAAAAGAAACGACTTCAACTTACCGTTAAAGCTTGAACATGGTGAAATTCAGAATATTTTTGTTCAAACCTTCATTGATAAATTTAAGAACGATATACCAGAACCCCAGAAAGAATTGGTAAGAGCAATAATTTCTGACACATGTGTTTTTTATAGAGAAGCCTTTTTCCAAAAAATTTCACATGAACAACAATTATGGTTGATATTTCTGGAATCATGCAAAATTGATTCTATCTATGAATTGGTCAGAAATCTTGAAAAGAATATTCCAACGAGAGAGCAATTTGAAAGTATCCGAACATATATTTTAGAAAAAGATAGCCCCGATCAAACAATTGAAGAGTTGAAAGATGAATATCTGCGGTATTTACAGCGGAAATTTGCGTCAATTGAATTAAAGGGCGTTTCTCCGAGAGTTCATGGGCAAGACATAGCTTTCGATTTAGAAGAAATTTTTGTTCCTGTGAAAATAAAAGATTCAGAAAAAGCCCATTTTGATAGATTTAATCAACACGAAGAAAAATATGATTCTCTTTTCGGTGATTCAGAATCTTTACGAAAAGAAAAAATCGAATTGTTGATCGGTTTAGAAAAATTTCCGAGAATGGTATTGTTGGGGGATCCTGGCAGCGGTAAATCAACCTTACTAAAATACATTACCTACCAAATATGTAAGTTTCATCAGACAAAGAAACTACTACCCTTTTATGTTCCCATCTTTTTAAAAATATCTGAGTATGCACGATTTCTTCAAGCTAATCCATCTAGGCATTTAATAGATTTCTTATTTGATGATTATGACAAAAGCTATTCTCCACTATTTAAATGGGCTTTTGAGAAGTGTCAGGCTTTATTACTATTAGATGGTTTAGATGAGGTGTTAGATGTTCCCCAAAGGATAAAAGTAGTGGAAGAAGTGCAAGATATTATTGCGCGTATGCCGGAGAATCGTTACATCATAACTTCGCGAATCATAGGGTATGATGAAGCTCGTTTCGGTCAAGATGTCGCCCATTTTATAATTCAACCATTCGATAGGGAACGTATCAAAGCATTTTGTCATTGCTGGTATAAAGCAGTTTCAAAAAGTAAATCATTCGATATCTCATCGATAAACACAGAAGCAAACCAATTATATGAATCCATAATTCAGAAACCAGAAATTGAACGACTTGCTTGTAATCCATTACTCATAACCCTTATTGCGAATATTCATTTTAAAGGGCAAACCCTACCAGATAATAGAGTTCAATTGTACGATATTGCAACCGAAACTTTGCTTCAATATTGGGTTCAAAGTCGCGTCTCTGATGAAAGCCAATTGAAAGATAAAGATGATGTTATAGCAATATTATCTCCCATTGCATTTAATATTCACAAGAACAATCCTGAAGGAACAATTGATGAAAGAGAATTCGATAAACAATGCCAAGAGATTTTGCAAAGTAGTGAATTTGAATTTTCTTTATCAGAGGCAAAAAATGAAGCAAGAGAGTTGAAAAAATTCCTTAGGCAACAGAGTGGTTTTTTTCATGAAAAGGGCATTGATGAGGAAACTGGAAGAAAATTTTTCGGATTTTTTCATCAAACATTTCAAGAGTATTTAGCGGCAATTGAAATCGTGAATCGATGGAAAGAGAACAGCATAGACTTTTCAGAGCTCTTACTTAACCCCCGTTGGATAGAAAGTATCCGGTTAGCTGCGGGTATTCTGAAAAGTGAAAAAGGAAGGTCAGGTAAACGCAGCGTAACAAAATTTGTAGAAGATATATTGCTATTTGGCAGAAATCATGAGAAAGTCTATCATAATTCACTTTTTCTAATCTCATTAATCCTGATCGACAATATTGATCTTACTCCAAAAGCTCAAGAAACTTTTTTTGATTTATTATTTGAATGTTGGAGTAAAACTAACGATGAAAAACTACTTGAAGAATTTAACAAACATATTAATCAATTGATCAAATCGAAGCATGGCGAAAGTATTTTGCAAAGATTAAAAGCCATTTTAGAAACCAAAGACCATCTTTTGCATTCTAAACTTCCCTCTGTTTTGGCGGAGAATTTAAATAAAATCGAAAATGCTAAAGGGTATTTCAATAAATTTCTTAACTCAAAAAGTATAGAAGTAAGTAAAAGTTTTTTAAAATATCTTCAACAATATGCATATCGAATCGATATGAGTTTATACTATGATTGCCAATACTATGGGGATCCTTATTATGTACCATCGAATTATACCTTTTTAATGAATAATCTTTTTGGATATTCAGAATTTAAAAAACTCATCGACTCTCTTCCAGCAAATTACTATCAGGAGTTTTTTCCAATTTTAGCTACGACATTAAAAAGTTACATTTATATTGATTTCATTTCGCACGACAACTGGTACAATTATGTAACTATTGATGACTTAATTTGGCAAATAAATCAATCCAAATCGCCAAGATTCCGATGTTTATTACTTTCTTTAATATTAGAAGAACGAAACTTGAATTCCTATAAAGATAAATTACAAAATATACTCAAAAACATTGACCTTTCAGATAAAACCACTAAAGAATTATCAAACAAATTGAAAAATAAGTTGAATGAGTTAAAGGAGGATTCAAGCAGTTAATTTTGAATATAGTGACAGCATATAACAAGCGCATCCAGGCGAACCGAGGGCGTTTGGCATTGTTTTTTAAAGTCTTGTGGTAATCTAAACGTTTGAGTGTTTGTCAAATTCAGTGGTCAATGCCCTCGGTCGCCTGATGCTTGGCGTCATATACCAAACCCCACGGTAAACCCGGCAATGGCAAACGAACTATTCGCACTGCTTGATAAATCCAACCTGCCTGATCGCGATGCGTGGCAATCCGCAATTCGTGAGTGCTTGCCAGGCATTACAATGCAGTCGTCTTCTATGAAAGCGAACCGCCTTACGACAGCCTCGATGACTTTCCTGAGGAGACGCAAGCGATCATAAGAGAAGCCGAAAAGGAATGACCGTTCATCAATACCCTAATGCCCCAAACCCTAATCCCCTAATACCCCAATACCCTAATCCCCCCTCACCCCACCATCCGCCAGACCTGCGCCACCAGAAAGCACACCACCAGCCCCAGTACCACCGGCAGCAGGGCGGATACGGCAGTCCATTTGACGCTGCCGGTTTCCTTGTAAATGGTAAACAGGGTTGTGGAGCAGGGATTGTGGATCAGGCTGAACAGCATCAGGCAGATGCCGGTCAGGGTGGTCCAGCCGGCAGCGCCGAAGATGGCCATATACGCCGACTGTTCGCTCAATTCAAACAACACCCCCGTGCCGGCGCCCATGTCGTGCATCCCCAGGCTCATTACCGTTAGCATCAGGATGGTGGGGATGACGATCTCGTTGGCGGGAATGGCGATGATGTAGGCCAGCAGAATGACCCCGTTCAGCCCGATGATCAGACCAAACGGATCCAGAAACTGAATGACATGCTGGGCAATGCTGGCTTCGCCCACATGGATATTGGATACCAGCCAGATCACCGCTCCCGAAGGCAGGGCAAACACCACCGCCCGCCAGAGCACAAAAATGGTGCGGTCGATCAACGAGGTGTACAGCGTTTGCAGAATTCGCGGGGGGCGATAAGGAGGCAGTTCCAGGCTGAAGGTGGAGGGTTCTCCT
Source organism: Calditrichota bacterium (assembly GCA_003695285.1). Classification (GTDB taxonomy): domain Bacteria; phylum Calditrichota; class Calditrichia; order RBG-13-44-9; family J075; genus J075. The sequence continues at coordinate 4,029 of RFIL01000307.1, read as the reverse complement.
TTCAGGAGGGTGCGGGAAAGCACCCAGGAGATCCCGAACGTCAGCGCCACTCCCAGCAGGGTGACGCCCACCACCGCCGCGGCGGAGACGATTCCCGCCAACGCCGGAGGCACCAGCGCTCCGATGAACAGGGAGGCGATCAAAATCTGGGTGGGCCAGCGCCCGTTGCACAGGGCAAAGTTGTTGGTGATGATGGCGATCAGGCGCTCCCGGGGGCTGTCAATGATTCGGGTGGCGATTACCCCGGCGGCGTTGCACCCGTAGCCCATACTCATGGACAGGGCCTGCTTACCGTGCGCCCCGGCTTTACGAAACAGATGATCCAGGTTGAAGGCCACCCGGGGCAGGTAGCCGAAATCCTCCAGGAGGGTAAACAGGGGGAAAAAGATGGCCATGGGGGGCAGCATCACGCTGACCACCCAGGCCATGGCCAGATACATCCCGTCGATGAGCAGGCCATCCAGCCACCAGGGCATTCCCATGTTCGCCGCCAGCCCCTTCAGCGCCGGGTGCAGGGTATCCACCAGCAGGGTGGCCAGCATACTGGACGGTACATTGGCCCCGGCGATGGTCAACCAGAAGACCACCGCCAGCAACAGCAGCATGATGGGAAAGCCGGTCACCCGGCTGGTCAGCAGGCGATCCAGGGTGCGTTCCCAGTCAAACCGGGGTTTTTCCCCGGAAACGGTTACCACCCGCCGGGCAATCCCGGCCGCATCCTGATAGATAGCATCCATCACCGAATCGTGCAGGTTCTCGCCCAGTTCCCAGCGAAAACGATTGGCCGTGGTGATAATGTCTTCCACCGCCGCTTTATGGGAAAAGGTCATTTTGTTGGCCATCTCTCATCCTCGTCCATTTCCGCTTTGGACTGTTTCCACTGTATTATCCCTACCAAAAGCCCTCTTTAAAAAAATTGTTGCCTTGCGTGAAACGTGATGCGTGAAACGTAATCGGAAGAAAATTCACGTTTCACGGTTTACTTTTTACGCAATACGCATTACGAAATACGTTTCCCGGCATTGAGCACCGGGTCTCAGGCGCATCCCGAAAATTCTCGTCATTCTCCACTACTTTTGCCGGCGCAATCTCATCCCACCGAGGCCACCGATGCAGCCGGTTGCTCCCCATGCAATTCGCCCAGTTCTCCGCTGCGCAATGCATCGATAATCCGCTGATCGCCTTCCAACAGGCGCAACGCCACCCATCGGGCGTTGGGCAACTCCGGATGCAACGCCCGAAGTTTTCGCACCAGGAGGTTCAGGGCTTTGCGCAGGGCGGGAGATTCCCCCTGAATCCGGCGGGGACGGCAACGGTAGCTTCCGGTCGCCACCTCATCAATGGCGCGCAGCAGCTCATCGATGCCCTGGTTTCGCCGGGCCACGGTGGGGATCACCGGCACCCCCAACTCTTTGGAGAGCCGTCGCTCATCCACCTGCAGGCCGTGGCGGCGGGCTTCATCCATCAGGTTCAGGCACACCACCGCCCGGTCGGTGATCTCCAGCACCTGAAGGATAAGATTCAGATTTCGCTCCAGCCGGGTGGCGTCGGCCACCACCACGGTCACATCCGGTCGCCCGAACAGGAGGAAATCCCGGGCAATCTCCTCATCGTTGCTGGTGGATAGCAGGGAATACGTTCCCGGCAAATCCACGATTTTGTACCGGTGCTTATTGTAGATAAACCCGCCTTCGGCGCGAGTCACCGTTTTGCCCGGCCAGTTACCGGTATGCTGCCGCAATCCGGTGAGGGCGTTGAATACGGTGCTTTTGCCGGTGTTGGGATTTCCCGCCAGAGCGATGACAAAGTCGCAATTGTCGATTTTGATGCCCATGCGGATCAAATTTCCCGCATGGTGGATGGGGCAGGTTTCGCAGGCGTGGGCTGTCGATGTCTGACTCATGTGCTACTCTCCTGAGCAGTTGCTTTCCGGTTTACGGATTCCATCTTTTCCACATAGATCAAATCCGCCTGATCTTTTCGCAGGGCGATGACCGCGCCCCGAACCCGGTAGGCCGTGGGATCGCCGGCGGCGCTGCGGAACTCAACTTCCACGGTGGTTCCCGGCACCAGCCCCAGATCCATCAACCGGCGGCGTTGCAACCCCCGGCAGGCCCGGGAGATGGTGGTCACCACCGCGGTGTCTCCCGGTTTCAGGTGGGATAATTTCACCCAGGTTTCACTTCGGCGGGCCGCCGTCGAAAGCGGCTCCACGGTCACATTGGCCGCCACGATGGGCGCCAGAGGAAACTCCTCCCCATTGGCAGCGATACGAATGCGCTCCGGAGAGGCCTTCAGCATTTGCACTTCCATGCCGGGATACAGCCCCAGGGCCACCAGCTGGGCATACACCGTTTCCGGCTCATCTTCCAGGTGCACAATTTCTCCAAATTCTCCTTCGGGCAGATCGGTGAGCGGCACCCCCCTGGGCGGGGGCATATCCCCGCCGGCGGTGGGAATGGGATCCCCGTGGGGGTCGTAAGGGGGATTGCCCATCCGGGCGGCCAGCCGGTTGGCCTCCTGGATGCTCATGCGGTGCTCCTGGCGCTCCGCCTGAGAATGCCAGGTCTGTTCCGGCAATCCGGTTTGATCGGCCAGATAGCGCTCCCACAACCGGTGAATGCGAATCACCCGCCGGGCGTAGGCGCGCCCCTCCTCGGTTAGGTGCAGGCGATGATCCTGGGAACGCACCAGCCCCAGCGCTTCCAGGGTTTTCACCAGCTCCACCGCCCGACCGTCGCCGATAGCCAGCGCCCCCGCCAGGCTCTGAAGCGTGGCCGGAAGCCGGCGATATTCGTGATCATGAAGATGCTTCAGGGCATCTTCAATCAGAATCCGTTTTCGATTTCTGAAGATATATCGCCATTCCCGAAACCAGGTGTTCGGTCGAAGCAAGGCGATCCCCAGGCCCAGAAATGCCAGGCCGAGTGTCAGGGTAATGTATGATGTGAGCATGGTTACGGCTCCGTTGAATTCGCGAAAAAGCGGTTTCAGGAGTACGTCAGTTGCACAAAAATCTGTTGGGCCACCTGGCGACCGATGGTAAAGGCCTGCTTCTGAACTTCGATGGTGATAGGCCCGTCAAAAGGCGCCACCTCAATGACCCGAAATTCCACATTGGGATACAGCCCCATCGACCCCAGGTAACGCAACAGTTCCGGGTCCTGATCGCTGACTTCCACAATCGTGCCACACTGGTCGGTTTTTAACTCGGCCATGGACAAACTGGAACGCCGGGCCATATTTCCTTCCCGATCCGGGATGGGCGAACCGTGAGGATCATGGGTGGGGTAGCCTAACAGTTGATCGATGCGATCCTCCACTTCTTCCGAGAGAACGTGCTCCCACCGCTCCGCCTCGTCGTGTACCTTATCCCAGGGGACTCCCAGAGCCTCGGCCAGAAACAGTTCGATGAGGCGATGGTGCCGGATCACTTCCAGGGCAATTTTTTCTCCCGCTTTGGTCAGGCGCACCCCCTGATACGGCTGGTAGGTCACCAGATTCATCTCGGCCAGCTTTTTGATCATACCGGTCGCAGAGGCGGCGGTCACCTTGACCCGCCGGGCCAGGTGATTGGTGGAAACTTTGCCGTGTTGCTGCTGAAGCTGATAGATCGCCTTCAAATAATCTTCGATCACTTCTGTGGGCATATGCTTTCTCCCCGGTAAATTTTTAGGCTATCCTAAAAATTGAACAAAAGTATACGAAACTTTTGCCCCGGGTGCAAGGAAAATTCCGGGGTTGCTTCGGTTTTTTGCATTACGACAGAGGTAACTATCTTGACAATGTCACATTTCAGGAACAACCGTAGAGGTCGCCGAAGCCGTAAGGAGAAAATTTTTTTAAGGCGAGAGGGTTCGGTAGCCCATTTCATCCGTTCAGCGTTTTTGCCCTCACCCTACCCCTCCCGCCCCGACAGCCCGAACATACTGGAGTTTTTCCGCCTCCAGAGGGTCGTGTTGATTCGTGAGAATTCTCTCCGAACCGGATAGGCTGTCGGGGCACCCTCCCCTTCCCTCTCCCGGTGGG
>RFIL01000306.1 GCA_003695285.1 Calditrichota bacterium | reverse complement strand
CGGTCGTACCAACCGTTCAACCACCTGGACCGGAAAAATCTTTAATGATTCCGATACCCCGGATACCACATTTCGTGATGGGAAAACCTGGATTTTCCTGCCGGATGATCAGGAGCTGGCCCGTCGTGGATTGACCCGTGATGATTTCTCCATGAAAACCGGTCAGGCCAAAGCCCGTGTTGGAAGCATCTTCTTTAACAGCTCCGTGCCACTGGGTGGCAATGCGGAGTTCTACTCCTTTGGCGGGTTGACCTATCGTGATGGTTTTGCCTCCGGGTTTTATCGGTTACCCTATCAGGAAGCGCGGGTCAATTTGAATGTTTATCCAAACGGTTTTCTACCGGAAATTCATACGAAAATTCGTGATGACGCGATCACCCTGGGATTAAAAGGAGTTCACAGAGGATGGGTCATCGATGGGAGTGTTACCGGAGGAGGCAATGCCTTTACATTTAATATCGAGAATTCGATTAATGCCTCCATTGGCGAAGGCAGCCCGGTATCCTTTGATGCGGGAACATTAAAGTTCCGTCAATACACCGGTAATCTGGATTTCTTGCGAAATATTGATACTAAAGGTGCGGTAAAATCGCTTTCAGTAGCTTTTGGAACCGAGGTAAGGGTGGAAAATTATCGTATCGAAGCCGGTCAATTTGAATCCTATTCTCTTGGTAACGGCGGAGATCGCCCCGGCGTTGATTTTGACACCACTTCTCAGGGGAATCCCAAGAATCCGGGTTCTCAGGTATTTCCCGGGTTCCAACCTGCCAATGAAGTCAATCGTTATCGAAGCAGTATTGGTCTTTATGGCGAACTGGAAAGTGATGTCACAGAGCAGTTGTTGCTCAGTGTAGCCGGACGATTCGAAAATTATAGTGATTTTGGTAGCACCTTCAACTGGAAGGCTGCTGCACGCTTTAAACCGGTTCAGGAATTTGCACTTCGCGGTGCTATCAGTACCGGTTTTCGTGCCCCCTCTCTGCATCAGGTGTGGTTTAACAATGTCAGTATTCAGTTTGTGTTTGATGCCAACAACAACCTGGTGCCGGCAAGAGTGTTGAGCGCGAACAATAAAAGTCCTGTCACCAAAGCCTTTGGGGTACCGGACCTGAAAGAAGAAACTTCGGTCAACATCAGTGGTGGATTTACCGCTCGACCTATTCCTGAACTTTCACTCACCGCCGATGCATACTATATTACGATTGATGATCGAATTGTGCTAACCAGTCGTTTTTCGAGCTCAGATCCCATCGTGGCTCAAATTCTCCAACCATTCCAGAAGCAGGGTGTGAATCAAGCACAATTTTTCGCCAATGCCGTGGATACCAAGACCAAAGGTCTGGACATTGTTGCAGCTTATAATGCCCGCATGGGAGAGGGTAAGCTAACCTTTACCGCTTCAGCGAATTTTACCAGTACAGAAGTGGACACCACCAACGTCCCACAGGAAATGGCTCAAATATTTGCTGGAGGTGACCTGAATGCGGTGAGAAATACTCTATTCAATCGGGAAGAACGGAATCGTCTGGAAGATGCACTTCCTCATCAAAAGTTTTCCGGGAGTGTACGTTATGCCAAAGATAAGTTTGCGGCGATGGTTCGCGGAAATTACTATGGTAAAATCTATTATAAACCCACCAATCCTGATAATGACGAAGTGTTTGGAGGCAAGGTGATTTTCGATGTGGATCTCTCTTATAAAGTGATGGAAGGAGTACGGTTCTCCATTGGAGCAAATAATCTGTTCAATACCTTCCCGGATCCTCATACGAAAGCATCTAACTTCAGCAACGGTCGCTTTGTCTTCAGTCGACGGGTAACCCAATTCGGAATGAATGGGGGTTATTACTACAGCCGTTTGTCCTTCGAATTATAAGCCGTTTATTTTCCAAAAAGCGCCTGGAGAGCCCTGTGATGTTGCAGGGCTCTCATTTTTTTCTCTCCGAACCCTTCCTTTTCCAGCCTTGGACAGGTAAATCCTTATATTCCCCACTTTTTTACCGATAAATGCTTTGTATATCCTGATTGACGTTAAAAGGAAGGTGTTATGCAGGGAGTGCAAGAACTCTTCGATACAGCAGTTCAACTTTTCCAATTGGGAAATTATCAGCAAGCAGGTGTCGTTTGTGAAAAGATTTTAAATATCCAACCACAACATATCGATACCCTCCATCTGTTAGGATTAGTCCATTTTCAGGAAAAACGGTTTGACAAATCACTCCATTTCTTTTTTCAGGCGCTCAATGTTGATGACAAGAATGCCGGAGTTTATTTAAGCCTGGGAAATGCACTAAATGCGATCGGCAAGGTTGAGGATGCCATTCAATGTTTTACAGTGGCCATAAAGCTCAATCCCCGTTTAGTGGAAGCTCATGTGAACCTGGCTACTCTTTTCTCTGAGAAGAATCAAATTGATCAGGCGATTAGTTGTTTACAAACAGCATTAAGAATCAATCCCCAATTATTTCATGCTCATTATTACCTCGGAAATTGTTATTTAAAATTGGGGAAAGCAGAGCAAGCCTTGAACCACTATGTTCACGCGATGCAGGTCAATCCCCGTATCAGCGATCCACAATTTTATTTTCAGATGGGGAATGCCTGTCGCAAAGTTAAAAAATTTCAGGAAGCTGCAGAAGCATATCAGAAAGCGATAAAGCTGCATCCGAATTTTTCAGAAGCATACAATAATCTCGGGAGCACACTGCGGAGTCTGGGAAAATTGGAAGAAGGAGTGCGGTGTTATTTAAAGGCGCTGGAAATTGCTCCGAATGATGCGCAATATCATTTCAATTTAGCCAATGCATATAAAGAAGATAAAAAAAATGAGCAAGCATTCTATCATTACCATCAAGCGGTTCGATTAAACCCCAATTTTTATCAAGCTTATTATAACCTGGGGAAAGCCTATGCTGATGAACTGCAACTGGAAAAGGGGCTGAAGTACTACCTGAAAGCGGCGACAATAAATCCGAAAATGATTGCCGCCTGGAATAACGCCGGTTATTTGTACCAGGCCTTAGGAAAAATAGATAAAGCGATGGAGTGTTTTAACAAGGCACTCGAGATAGAACCCAATCATGTTGAGGTTCGCTGGAACAGGAGTATTCTCAACCTGATGAAGGGAAACTATCGTGAGGCCTGGGATGATTATGAACTCCGTTGGCAAAGGGGGACCATGGTTCCCAGAAATTTTCCCCAGCCAGTATGGGATGGAAGTGTCATCAAAGACCAGACCCTTTTCATTTACGCCGAGCAAGGCATCGGGGATACTATCCAGTTTGTTCGATTCATCCCTTATGTAAAAGAAAGGGTTGGAAAAGTGATTCTGGAATGTCTCCCGGCATTGAAGCCCCTGTTGAAGCAATTAAAAGATGTTGATCAGGTTATTGCTTTGGGAGATCCAATACCCGAATTCGACCAGCAAATCGCCATCATGAGTCTCGCGCGGGTAATGAAGACCACGGTAGAAACAATTCCACAAAATGTTCCATATCTTTTTCCGGATTCAGGGGTACAGGAAAAATTTCAGGAAATGGTGCCTCTCCCGGAAGATAAGTTAAAAATCGGATTTGTCTGGAAAGGAAATCCCAAGTTCCCCAGCAATCATTTACGTTCCTGCAAGCCGGAAAATTTTTTAACTTTACTGGAGTTAGAGGATGTTTATCTCTACAGTTTGCAGAAAGGTGAAGCCGAGAAGGAATTTGAGGGGAAATTCCCTTCGGATCGGGTTTTTAATCTCTCTCCTCATTTAGCTGATTTTCGGGATACCGCTGCTGCCATCTCCCTTCTTGATATGGTGATCACCGTGGATACCTCTGTTGCCCATCTCGCTGGCGCGATGGGAAAACCGCTCTGGTTGTTACTCGCTTTTGCCGCTGATTGGCGCTGGATGCTGAATCGAGAAGACAACCCATGGTACCCGACGGCACGACTCTTTCGGCAGCCTGTCCATCAAGATTGGGAAAGTGTTTTTAAGCGGGTGAAAAAGGAGTTAAAAAAGGTTATATCACATCACACCCCGGCTCAGGTGAAGAAAATTGCGCATTAAAATAAGATCAATTCACTGCCCTATTTTCAGCAGGTTGATGAAAACAGGGCAGTTGTTTTTCGATGAAAGTCGCCATAGGGGAAATTAGATTTTGCTTTTTGGGGTTGTTTTTATTTGGATTAAGCCGTGCTCGTTGTTTTGATCTGTTAACTGGTACAATTGTTGAAGTGAATGAAACTTTACTTATGGATGGTTGCCCATAGGGAGTCAGACCATCCCCCAAAAGACAACTGATATCTACACCATAATTAAATGAAAGGAGTTGTGGAATGACCGGTTCAGTATCAGATGTATTAAAACTGGCTAAAGAAGCCGACGCTAAAATTTTGGATTTAAAATTCATGGATTTCCCGGGGTTGTGGCAGCATTTTTCGGCACCAATTTCCCTGCTAACCGAGGAACTCTTTGAGGAGGGATTTGGATTTGACGGTTCCAGTATTCGAGGATGGCAAAGTATTAACGAAAGTGATATGCTCGTCATTCCCGATGCAACCACCGCCGTCATCGATCCTTTTATGAAGCCAACCACGTTGAGTTTGATCTGTGATGTGCATGATCCCTTGACCCATCAGCGTTATTCCCGCTGTCCGAGAAGCATCGCTCAAAAGGCAGAAGCGTATTTGAAGAGCACTGGTATTGCGGATGTGGCTTATTTTGGCCCGGAAGCAGAATTTTTCATCTTTGATGATATTCGTTTTGATCAGAATGAACATTCCGGGTATTATTTTGTCGATTCGATTGAAGGTCGCTGGAATTCCGGACGAGTGGAAGAACCCAATTTGGGTTACAAACCCCGGTATAAAGAAGGCTACTTTCCGGTTCCACCCACTGATGCCTACCAGGACCTGCGGAGTGAAATGGTACTCATCATGGAACAATGTGGGATGGAAGTGGAATGCCATCATCATGAAGTAGCAACCGGTGGGCAGGCAGAGATTGACTTGAAATATGGCCCCATGGTACGGATGGCTGATCAGTTGTTGATGTATAAATATATTATCAAGAACACTGCCCGGAAACATGGCAAGACAGTGACCTTTATGCCCAAACCTCTTTTTAACGATAATGGTTCCGGGATGCATACCCATATCAGCTTATGGAAAGGTGATACCCCCTTGTTTGCCGGTTCAGGATATGCCGGCCTCAGTGAAATGGCGTTATATTTTATCGGTGGAATATTGAAGCATGCTCCGGCTCTGATTGCCTTAACCAATCCCACCACCAATTCGTTTAAACGATTGGTTCCCGGGTACGAAGCACCGGTGAATCTGGCTTATTCTCAGCGCAATCGAAGCGCTGCCTGTCGTATCCCGGTTTACTCCAGCAGCCCGAAATCGAAACGGGTAGAATTTCGTTGCCCGGATCCCAGTTGCAATCCCTATCTGGCTTTTAGTGCCATGCTGATGGCGGGTCTGGATGGCATTCAAAACAAAATCCATCCCGGGGAACCCATGGATAAGGATTTATATGATCTTTCCCCGGAAGAACTGGCAGAAATCCCCACTACCCCTGCTTCCTTATCCGAGGCGCTGGATGCTCTGGAAAAGGATCATGAGTTTCTTCTGAAGGGTGATGTGTTTACCGAAGACGTTATTGACACCTGGATCAGTTATAAACGTAAGAATGAGGTGGATGCGGTACGGTTACGTCCCCATCCTTATGAATTTGCCCTTTATTATGATATTTAAGAGGGAGATGTCAAACGAGCAAGAAACCCGGGGTCCATCTGGATTCCGGGTTTTTTTCTGGAGAAAAATACTTTTTTGCCACAGATTGATATTATATTAAACGGGGATGAATGTTAATCGGAAGTATTGAATGCCACGAAAAAGTATAATTAAAAAGATTGAAGATATAGCCCGGGGAAAACAACCGGATTATCAAAGAATTCTGGAACTTTTACCAGACATCCCGATAGAGGATGAGATTTCTGTCATTCGTTCCCTGAAACGATTAAAACAGCTCTGTCCTGACAGTGAAACTTTTGCTAATCTTGTGGTTGAGTTGTTTCCCCATCTCCTGAATACCCCTTCACCGGAAAGTGTTCTGGTCATATTCGAACATTTTCTGGAAAAGCATTCCACTCCTCGTAACTATCAACTTTTTTTATCTGAACCCAGAATTCTGGAAGTGCTGGTGGCATTATTTTCCGGAAGCCAGTTTCTGAGCCAAATTCTTTTGAGGCATCCGGAATATTTATCCTCCATCACAGATCGGAATTATCTCCTGCAACCCCGGAGCAAAGAGGAACTACTGAAAGAAATTACGGAATGGCTCTCGGATGGGAGGGGAATTGACGATCAAAAACTCCTCTTGAGGCAATTTCAACAAAGAGAAATACTCCGGATTGGTACTGCTGACTTATTGGGCTTGCTCGATTTGTATACTGTGACCAATCAGTTGTCAGTTCTGGCTGATGTCATCATCGATGCGACGTTAAAGCTGTGTACGGCTGCTTTAGGGATGGAGACCACAGGCTTTGCCATTTTAGCCGCTGGAAAATTGGGGGGTGAAGAACTGAATTATAGCTCAGATATTGATTTGTTGTTTATCTCAGAAAGCGGGGATGATCAATTCCAACGTCTTGGAAAAAAGCTCATTGATGTATTAAGTGAAAGCACTCCCGAAGGTTTTTTGTATCGAGTGGACATGCGGTTAAGACCCTGGGGGCGAACCGGTCGACTGGTGCCCGGGATAGATGAACATCTCACTTATTTCAGGAAACATGCCCGGCTCTGGGAAAAACAGGCGATGTTGAAATTGCGCTGGATTGCCGGGGATGAAACCACCGGGATTCAATTTATCCGAAATTTACGTCCCTTGATTTTTGAAGTCCCCATAGCAGAGTTACGCGATGAAGTACAAAAAATGAAAGCCGAGATTGAAGCCAAATTACGGATAAAGCGTCGGGAATGGGGAGAGGTGAAGCAAGGAAAAGGGTCCATTCGAGATGTGGAATTTGTCTGTCAGTATTTACAACTGGTACATGGAAAAGAACATCCGGAGATCCGGAGCCGTAATACGCTGGATGCCCTGGCACGGTTGGCGGCATTTCATATTCTTCAACCTCATGAATATCGTATCTTGAGTGAAGGCTATATTTTCCTGAGAGCGGTGGAACACCATCTGCAAATTATGCATAACCGCCAAACCCATTTGTTACCAGATGCTCTCCAGGAATTGCATCAGTTGGCCAAGCGATTAGGATTCGAGGGGAAGGATTCAGAAAAGCAATTATTACAGAGATATCAACAGCATCGTGATGCAATCAGAGCGGTGTTTCTTCATCACCTCGGTAAAGAGCATATGGAAGTGGAACACTTAGCTTCGTTGGATCAGCAAAAGAAAACTGTTTCCGAGGTCAAACAAAAACATATTGCCCGCCTAGACGATTCATACACCCGGTTTTTTTCCGAAAATGAAATTGCCCTTCATACACGTTTGGTACAGCAACTGAATGAACAGACTCCGGTGGTGTTGGAAGTTGAAGAGGAAAAGCCTCAGCGGGAATGGAAAATTACCATTGTCGGATACGATTACCTGGGAGAGTTATCCCTCATTTGTGGTCTTTTATTCGTCTATGGTCTGAATATCGAAGAAGGACAGGTATTTACCTATGAGCCCGTTTCTATCCCTGATACAACTTCTCCCCCTCGTAAACCCCTGAGAGCAGAGCGACGATTTCCTCATCGAAAAAAATCCGGTTCCGACACCCGACGGAAAATTGTGGATGTCTTTCGTGTTTCTTCCATTAGAGGGGACCTGAAGGCCAATATCTGGGAGGAATACCGGGAAGAATTATTGTCTTTGATATCACTATTACGGCAAAAACAGCAGCGGGAAGCACATGGATATCTCGCAAGAAGAGTTGCGGATGTGCTCCCGGAGATCGCAACATCTTCCCAGGTATTGTTCCCGGTCACCATCGATATTGACAACTCTGCCCATCAACAATACACCTTACTGCACATTGATGCTCCGGATACCCCTGGCTTCCTTTATGAATTGACCAATGCTCTGGCTCTCAACGGGATTTATATCTCCCGGGTTTTGGTGAGTTCACTGGGCAACCGAGTGCATGATACCCTGTTTATTACAGATATGAACTGGCAAAAGATTACTCGTCCAGAAACCCTGCTGCAGTTGCGAATTGCCACTCTGCTGGTAAAACAATTTACACATTTATTACCCCAATCTCCGAATCCGGAATCGGCCATGCTTCATTTTCGGGAGTTTGTTTCAGAATTGTTTACTCATGAAAACTGGGCAACGGAACTTTCCACCCTGGAACAGCCCCAGGTTCTGGGTGCCCTGGCAAGATTACTCGGTGGCAGTGATTTCCTGTGGGAAGATTTCCTCCGCATGCAACATGAAAACTTATTTCCCATTCTTAGCGATTTACAATTACTGCAAAAAAGGAAAAAGAAATCCGAAATGCGTCAGGAATTGGTCGCAACCCTGCCACATTCCTCTTCCTTTGATGAATTCCGAAATCGGTTGAATGCTTTTAAAGATCGTGAGATGTTCCGCATCGATATGCGCTATATCCTGAATGAATACCGGAACTTTACTCAATTCAGTGCTGAATTGACAGATTTGGCTGAGGTGGTGATTGAGGCGGCCTTTCAAAATGCTTACATGGTTCTTAAAGAACAATTTGGAGAACCCTATCTGGAAAATCAGAAGCTTTGCCGTCTTTGCATTGGGGCACTTGGTAAATTTGGAGGCGAAGAGTTAGGGTTTGCTTCAGATATTGAGTTAATGTTTATCTATGAAGGGGATGGCTATACCAGTGGAGATTCTCCCATCACCAACGGTGAATTTTTTGATAGATTGGTAAAATTAATAAAAGAGTCGATTGTGACTCGTCGAGAAGGTATCTTTGAGATTGATTTGCGATTACGACCTTATGGAAAAGCCGGAACATTAGCTGTCCCTCTGGAACGTTTTGTCAATTATTTTTCACCAAAGGGTCCGGCCTGGCAATATGAACGACAGGCATTGGTGAAATTCCGTCCCATCATCGGGGATAGAGGGTTTATCCGGAAAGTCCTTAATGCCCGGAATCGTTGTATTTATCAGGAGACCACTTTTGATCTGGCCGAATTCAGGGCTTTAAGGGAAAAACAGATCCGGCAACTGGTAACCGGGGGGACCATTAACGGAAAGTATAGTCCCGGGGGATTGGTGGATATTGAATATCTGGTCCAGGCTTTACAAATGAAGCATGGGATGAAAGATGCGAAGCTGCGAACCACCAACACCGGGAAAGCCATGAAAGCTCTGTTAGAAAAAAATATTATCTCTAAAGAAGAATTTGAACGTTTATCTCATGCCCACCATTTTTTAAGGAGCCTCATCGAAGCACTCCGAATGGTTCGAGGTAACGCTCGTGATTTAACCGTTCCTTCACTGGAGAGTAGCGAGTTTGCTTTTCTCGCACGACGACTGGGCTATTCCAGTGACTATAATCAGTTATGGGAAGATATTTTGCACCACACCGGTGTCGTACAAAAGCTTACTGAAAAATTGCTGGCATAACAGTTCCCATTTTTTTGACTGTTCATTAACTGTTTCAACCGGAAAAAACTTCCGGCAATTCAGGAAAATAACATTTGACAATACATAAACATTAGGAATGGAGATAAATATGGATGAAGACAAAAAAAAGATTGTCCCGTCCCCCCCGGACACTGAGGAGACTCCACCGGGAGAAGAAGTAAAGAGGGATCAGGATTCTGACACCCCAAAAGAAGCGAAATTGATTGCCCGTTTTCTGGCAATTGTGGAGAAAGTTGGGAATACACTCCCACATCCGGCTACCCTTTTTGCGTTGTTTGCAATTGCTGTGGTGTTTCTCTCCTGGGGCTTTTCACTGATGGGGTTACAAGTTCAACATCCGGGTACCGGAGAAATTATTCAACCAGTTAATCTACTATCCCTGGAAGGCATCCATCGGATTATCACGGAAATGGTGACAAATTTTACCGGATTTGCTCCCTTGGGTGTGGTTCTGGTGGCGATGTTAGGGATCGGGATAGCGGAAAGCAGTGGTTTAATCGGTGCGGTATTGCGATTGTTGGTGGTTTCTGCCCCTCGACGCTTGATAACCTTTGTGGTGGTATTGAGCGGAGTGCTTTCCAATGCGGCGAGTGAAGTGGGCTATGTCCTGTTAGTGCCGCTGGGCGCAATTATCTTTTTAGCCATTGGTCGCCACCCTATCGCTGGATTAGCGGCTGCCTTTGCCGGGGTTTCCGGAGGATACAGTGCCAATCTGGTGTTGGGGACCGTTGATCCTTTGCTGGCGGGTTTATCTCAGGAAGCGGCTCAGATTGTTGATCCGAGTTATCTGGTGAATCCTGCCTGTAACTGGTATTTCATGATTGCTTCCACCTTCCTCATTGGTGTTGCCGGAACCTGGACCACCGAAAAGATAGTGATTCCTCGTCTGGGTAAGTATAAAGGAAACCAGAAACCGGAAGAATTACGAAATTTAACCTCAGAAGAAAAACGGGGATTGTTGTTTGCCTCCATCACATCGATCGCATTAATCGGGATTGTATTGTTCGGATTAATCCCGGAGAATGGTTTTCTCAGAGAACCAGGGACCAATAGTATTCTCCATTCTCCCTTTATGAAGGGAATCGTGGCTTTCATCTTTATCTCTTCAGCAATCGTTGGTATTGCTTATGGGCTCGGGGCAGGCACGATTCGGAATGATAGTGATGTTATGAAGGGAATGGGAAAGGCGATGGAGCGTCTGGGGCTTTATTTGGTTTTATGTTTTTTTGCTGCCCAGTTTGTGGCCTATTTTAAATGGACAAACCTGGGATTGATTGTTGCCGTAGAGGGGGCAAAGGTTTTAAAAGCCTCCGGACTGGGTCCTATTCCATTGATGATTGTGTTCGTCATTTTCGCGGCGTTTAGCAATATGTTCATGGGCAGCGCCTCAGCAAAGTGGGCTATTCTGGCACCGGTCTTTATCCCGATGTTCATGCTGTTGGGTTATACCCCGGAGTTGATACAGGTTGCTTATCGAATCGGGGATAGTGTGACCAATATTATTTCCCCCATGATGTCCTATTTTGCATTGATTGTGGCATTCATGACCCAATATGATGAAGAAGCGGGAATTGGTACCGTGATCGCTACGATGTTGCCATATACGATTGTCTTTTTACTTTCCTGGATTGTCTTCTTCAGTATATGGATTTTGCTGGATATCCCGCTGGGGCCCAGCGCCGGGCTGTTCTTGAAGTAGACCACTCAAACAACACAATGGGGTTTTTCGGTGAACAGGCATCGAAAAACCCTTCATTATAAAATGGATTGTTGAGAGGATCATCAGGTTTGTTAAGCGCTCGAAAGAGAGAGAGAACCTAATTAAAAATGACAATTCTCTTTAAATAGTAAAAGGTATTGTTTTTGTCAGTGGTGGAGATTTCCAGGGAATTGACCCCGGGTCGGATGTAAGAGCTGATATCCCACCGGCTTTCTTCCATCCCATTCAATTCTTCCAGAAAACGTGGTTTATAGTAATAGCTAAGAATTTTGCCATTAAACCGAATTTTAATATCAACCTTTCCGGAGATGGTTAAGGGATAATTTTCCTTGGAAGCAGCGGCAAAAATCTTGAGGGTAAATTTTTGCTGGAAATTGAGATCCTGAGGCATGGTAAAAGTTAACTTTAGAGCATCATTCCCTTTGGGGTTGCGGAAGGGAAAGGCAAAACCAAATTTCCAGTAGTAATCATTCAGTTTTTCATGAAACACAATATCCGGACCTGCTTCGTTACTGGGGCTGAACCCACGGTCGCTGAAGGTATAGCCAAAGCTCACTTCACAGGCTTGAGTTCGGATATTTCCATCCCGGGTAACTTCCGCTAAAATCTGAATATTGGGAAAGTATTGCACCGTGATGTTTACCGGCATATTGGGTTGAACAGAAATTCGTTGACTGTTGGGAGTATTATAATCGGGTAAATCTCCAAAACTTACGGTATGTTCCCCCACCTTCAGTTTACCGACATATTTTCCTTTCCCCACCAATTTTCCATCGATGAAAATTTGCCCATCGACCGGTTGGGTTATGATACGAACATCTTCATATTCTTTAATTAATTCAAATCCCACTTCCGCCGAAGGATTTTGCTGGGTGATGGTGATAACCTGTTCCTCAGGTACTGAACGGTATCCCTCTTTTACCAGCTTTACATGGTATGTTCCCGGTGCAAGGTTGGTGAAAACATAATCAGCTTCTTTACCGGTATCCATCTCGTTCAAATAAATTCGAGCGCCACTGGTGTTGGCAGTCACTTCCAGAGTTCCATTCTGAACCCGTATTTTTCCATCGCCTTTACCGGGACCCTGTGTCGTGGCTCGTACCTGATGGAAAATGACCAGGGTGGTATCGCCCGGATAGATGGTGACAATTTCTTCTGCAGGAGAAGTAATATAGCCACTTTTTTTAACGGTCACCCGATGGGTTCCGGTGGAAAGGGGATAAAGGGGTTGTTCTTCCACTCGGCCCAGGTAGTTATTGTCAATAAAAATCCGTGAGTCGGGAAAGTCGGTGGTGATTTGCACATAGCCCATATCAGTGGAGGCTACCGGGGAGAGAAAAAAGTTGACTTCCACCACCGAATCGGGAAAAACTTCGATTTCATGAAACGGGGGGGTACAATCAAATCCTGGTTTTTCCAAACTGAGACGATAGTTCCCTATGGGAATGTTGGAAATGATTTTTACTGAATCGGAATAGCCAATTTTGGTGTCATCGAGAAAGATACTGGCACTTTTTACATTGGAATATATCTTTATTTTTCCGGTTAATTCCTTCTGGTTAAATCCCAGAGAGAAATAAAGACCAACCGCCAAAATCAGTAACAGAAAAACGCCAGCCAGGATGACCGGTTTCCGCCAGCCACTGGATTCAATGATATCCAGGGTAATGGGGATACCTTCAATATCCTCTTCTGTCAATGGATGCTCCCAGTGGTCGGGGAGTAAACGTTCCGTTTGAGGTTGAACTTGGCCGAGATATTTTTTTTCCAGATACTGACGGAATTGTAAACGCAGTTCACGTTCCGGAGGGGATAGCTTATTCCAGGAAGGTAAGGAACGGAAATGGAGCTTTTGTTTTAACCGAGCCAGAGGTCCGGGAGTATAGATAAAAAATTCGTGTTGATTTTCTGCTTCTTCTTCCGTCATCCAGTGGAGTTCACCCAGATGATTTAAATAAAGCTGGTATTCCGGATATTGGGAGAAAAAACGATAATATTCTTCACTTTTAATCAGTTGGAGTGATCGGTAACTAAAGGTTTTTTTTGGACTCATTCTCGGATTTTCAATCTGTTATATTCAACTCAGGGCATTTTTCTGTTAACTGTGCTATCGGTCTTTTCCAGGTAGTTCTTTATCCCACATGTTAAGAAATTCAGGATATTGGTTCAGGATAATCGCTCCAGATTTACTTTGAGCTTATCCCTCTTTTCAGTAAAGGATGCCAGCTTTTCTTTACTTTGTTGAATTACCTGTTCAGGAGCTTTCCGAAGAAAATCTTCGTTGGATAATTTCTTTTGTAATCCAACAATCTGATCGGTCAGACGGTCGATTTCCTTCTGCAACCGCTTTTTCTCTACCTCAATATCAATTAAGTCGGCCAGGGGAATAAATAACTCCAGTTCATCCACAACCATCGAGGCCGTTTGTTTGAGTTCCCCTTCATCCTTTAAGGGATGGATATCTTCAATCCTTCCCAATAATTGAATATAATGGCCATAGTCCGTGATCAGTTGTCTGAGATGTTCGTTTTCGGTTCGGTAAAGCAGCGTTGCTTTTTTGGCCGGAGGGATATTCATTTCAGCCCGAATGGTTCGAATACCGGTAATAATATTTTGAAGAAGACTCATTTCCTTCTCCAATGCAGGTCGTATCAGAGCAGCATCGGTTTCGGGCCAGGGAGCAATGATCAGGCTTTCATCATCATCATTTTTTAATCGTTGCCAGATTTCTTCCGTAATGAAGGGGATAAATGGATGGAGAAGTCCCATGCAGGTTTTCATAACATGGGTAGCCACTGTCGTAGCCGTCATTTTTTCCGGTTGAGAATCTTGCAGAGCCAGCCTGGGTTTGATCAATTCCAGATACCAATCACAGAATTCATCCCAGAAAAAGTGGTAAACAGCATTAAAGGCGTCGTTGAGATGAAAATTGTGGAGATTATCGGTGACACTCCGCACGGTCTCATTCAAGCGGCTTAGAATCCAGTGATCACTCAGTTCAAAATGTTCCCGATAGTCGGTATAGTTATCAACGGGGGTCTGGATATTTAAAGCCAGAAAACGATAGGCATTCCAGATTTTGTTGGAAAAATTCCTACCGATTTCAAAATGGGACTCCGCCAGATTGATATCCTGACCTTCGGAGCTTAACATCACCAGGGTGGAGCGAAGAGCATCAGCACTGTATTTTTCAATAATATCCAGGGGATCGATGCCATTGCCCAACGATTTACTCATTTTGCGTCCCTGAGCATCCCTGACGATGCCGTTGAGATAAACGTCCTTGAAGGGCTTTTCTCCCATAAATTCATATCCGGAGATAATCATCCGTGCCACCCAGAAGAAGAGAATATCAGCGCCGGTTACCAGGGTGTCGGTAGGATAGAAGTAGCGTAAATCTTCGGTATCTTCTGGCCATCCAAGAGTGGCAAATGGCCATAACCATGAGGAAAACCAGGTATCCAAAACATCGGGGTCCTGATGTAATTCCGTGCTCCCGCATTTTTCGCATTTCTCAGGAGCCTGATGTTCGACCATCAGATGGTTACAATGATCACAGTAATAGACCGGTATCTGGTGCCCCCACCACAACTGACGACTGATGCACCAATCGCGGATGTTTTCCATCCAGTGGATGTAGGTTTTGATCCACCGCTCATGGGGATGCAGTTTGATATCGCCATTCAGCACCGCATCTAAAGCCGGTTTGGCCAGCTCTTTCATCTTCACAAACCACTGGGTGGAAAGATAGGGCTCGATGATGGTATCACATCGTTGACAGTGTCCGATGCTGTGTTGATGGGGCTCGATTTTTTCCAGCAGCTTCTGTTTTTTAAGCGTTTCTACAATCTGTTTTCGAGCCACAAATCGATCCAGGCCTGCAAAATTACCGGCATGTTCGTTGAGTGTTCCGTCTTCATTTAAAATGTTGACCTGTGGTAGCCCATGTCGTTGTCCAACTTGAAAGTCGTTGGGGTCATGAGCAGGGGTAACTTTAACCACCCCGGTACCAAACTGAGGATCCACATGTAAATCTCCAATAACAGGAATTTCTCGATTCATCAGCGGCAATATAACGGTCTTGCCAATGTATTTTTTGTAGCGTTTATCATCCGGATGAACCATGACAGCGGTATCTCCGAGCATGGTTTCCGGTCGTGTCGTGGCTACTACAAGGTATTCATCACTGTCTTTGAGAGGATATCGAATATACCAGAGATGACCATCTGTTTCCTTATGGACGACCTCCTCATCGGAAAGGGCGGTGGCACAACGCGGGCACCAGTTAATTATGTATTTCCCACGATAAATCCATCCCTTTCGATACAAACGGATAAAGGCTTCCAGAACCGCATGGGAGTATTTCTCATCGCGGGTAAATCGCTCTCGTCTCCAATCACAGGAACAGCCCATCATCTTTAGTTGCTTGATGATGGTTCCACCATGTTTTTCCTTCCACTGCCAGACTCGTTTGACGAATTCCTCCCGACCCAGATCGTGCCGGGTCAGGTTCTGTTTGCGCAATTCTTTTTCCACCACATTCTGGGTAGCAATCCCAGCATGGTCGGTCCCTGGTAACCACAATGTTTCATAGCCCAGTTTACGATGAAATCGGATTAATATGTCCTGTAATGTATTGTTAAAGGCATGGCCAATATGCAATGCAGAGGTTACATTCGGTGGAGGAATGACGATGGTATAAGGCGTTTTGTTGGGATTCACATCAGCGTTAAAATAGCCGTGTTCCATCCAGTATTCATACCAGCGGGTTTCCACCTGGTTGGGATCATATACCTTTGGAATTTCTTCAGTGGTTGTTTTCGTAGAGTGATTCATAGTTCCTCAATAATCGTTTAATTAGTTTACTCTATTAAATCTGCCTATTGGATTGGGTCTTAAATCCCCCAAAATGTTCATTTAAAAAATTCGTGTAACATCTATCCTTCGCTACATTTCTTTCTGAAACTGCAAAATATAATATAAGCTTCATTTTATTGCAAAATAATAGATTATTCACCAACTATATCACTTAATTCAAGATACGATTTTCAGGAGGGATAGTTCACCTTTCAACAAACGGGGGGGTGCAATGTTTAACTTGTCGTTCTTGATTCAAAGGAGTTTCACTTGGAAGTGCTGAGTGCAGGAATTAAATTGCCCAAATCAGAGGATGATCTGATTCGAAAAAGGTAAGGTTAAGTAAGGACACTGCAAATTTAGTTAATGGGAAGATATGAGATGGTTTTTCCGTCGCCGATGTCGGGTGGTGTATCGGAGTGAGTATATCGCCTCGGTTCATGCACAGGACTCACATCGAGCGTTTGATGTTATGAAGTTTAAAAAAATTCGTGATCAGCTGATTGCCGATAAGTTGATGAAACACGGAGATTTTTTGAAGGGAGAACGTGCCTCAGATGAAGAGATATTGCTGGTACACGAGAAAAAATATCTTGAAACATTGAAATCACCAATGCATGTGGGTCAGCTATTGATGCTGGATTACATTAACCCCTGGGATGATTATGTGTTTGAATATTTTCGATATATTACCGGAGGCACCATACTGGCGGTGGAATATACCCTGGATCATAATATCCCGGTGTTTAATCTGGGGGGTGGTTATCATCATGCCCAACCCGCCCGGGCGGAAGGCTTCTGTTTGATAAATGACATTGCCATTGCTATTGAAAAGGCTCGTAAAACGAAATCGATTAGAAAGGTGCTGGTGGTGGATCTGGATTATCATCAGGGAAATGGAACCCTGATGATTTATCAGAACGATCCGGATGTGTTTACTTTTTCTATCCATGCTGCCACCTGGGAGGCCATTGAAAAGGAAAATAATCTGGATATTGAGTTACCACTCCATGTCTCTGATGCGGAGTATCTCACTGCATTGCAGGATGCCTTTCCCGCAGTTTTTAGTAGCTTTCAACCGGAGCTGGTCATTTATGTAGCAGGTAGTGATCCTTATATCAAAGATGCGCTGGGAGAATTTGACCTTACGGAAGAAGGAATGTTAAAACGCGATCAATTTGTATTCAATGAAGTCCGCCATCGAAAATTGCCTTTAGCAATTGTCGCGGGTGGAGGATATGGAAAAGAAAGCTGGAAAATTTATTATAATTTTATTCGCTGGGTACTGGAGAAAGGCTATTAGACCAACTTTATTTCTTAGAAACGAAGGGACAAATCAGTAAAATGTTGCGTGGGCGAAAAAAGAAAAAACCCGGAGCTCCTGACAAAAACGTGGAAAAGAAAAGAGGTCAAAAACCTCCAGAACTGGAATTCTCCGAAGAAGATTTGCTGGGAATCAATGTTGAAGATCGGCCCTCGTTATTATTTCTGGGTGCATTTAGTGAGCAAAACATTGAACAGGTGCTTCGAAAATATGGTGTCTGGAGAGAACTGGAGAGGCGGGGATTTGGGAATCTCAAGCTCACCATGGATACCAGAGATCCTTATCGTCAACGGTTAGCCATTCACTCGGTAATTGAAGGATTGCATGCCAGCCTGTTATTAGCAGAAATTGTAGTTAAGCGGGATTGGCTAACCCTGACACCGGATTTTGAGTATGCTTATCGAGCGCAACCTCTGGAAGTGTTAACTATCGAATGGTTGACTCTGCAGGATCCCCGACTTGGATTTACCACAAGAAAACCACGCCTCCCCGGCCAAAATTATCCCGGATTGGGGCTAAGTAAAGTAGTTTTAAAAGTGATCCTGATGGCTTGCAAACAGCTCAATTTAAATGGGATTGTGAACATACCGGAGTATTATCATAATGCTCAAATTTATTCCCCGGTGGCTTCTTTTATTGATCCGCAATGTGAAGGAAAACGTTTGGCAATCAACCGGGATTTATTAAAAAAATATCACCTGGCAAAGGTCTCCTGGGGTATTGACCTGGGGTGTGTTAAGGAAAATGAAAATCCTTTCGAATGGTTTACCTGTCAGCAGGTAATCCCGGTGAAGAAAGCGTTGAGGGAATACTTTCGTCATCCGGAATATAAGAAAAGGGTCAAAGCAACTTTTGAACAATTTCACTATACCCTGGATGAAAAATGTTGGGAAGAAAAATTGAAAAAATTTTCTCCGGCTGATGGGCTAACATAAATTCCCCCGGCAGGACCCACCTCATTACCAATGTCTCTTATTAAATTGATAAACCAATTGCATTTTATAGTCTTGACATTTAAATTCTCAGGCTCAAATTTAGAGGAGTTTATTTTTATGAAGATTAAAGCAATACAAATCCGAAAAGGAAACGTGATAGAATTTAAAAATGATTTATACCGGGTGACGGAAGCTGTGCACGTAACCCCCGGAAAAGGGCAGGCGTTAATGCAAATTAAGATGAAACGACTGTCCGACGGCACCAAAGCGGAAACTCGTTTTCGGCCGGATGAATCTGTGGAAAAAGCAACTTTGATTACTCGAGAATATCAATACCTCTATCAGGATGGGGATAACTATTATTTTATGGATCTGGAAACGTATGAACAAATTCATCTGAATTCCGAGATGCTGGGGGATGATGTTCTCTATTTACTTCCGGAAACTGTGGTACAAATTCTTTTCCATGAAGGGAATCCTGTTGGGGTGGAGCTTCCCCCGTCTGTGGAATTGAAAGTGGTGGAAACTGAACCTAACATAAAGGGAGCAACTGCAACCGGTTCCTACAAACCGGCCACCCTGGAGACCGGGTTGGTCGTGCAAATCCCTCCCTTTGTCGAGGTAGGCGAAATTGTACGAATCGATACCCGGGATGGGAAATATTTAGACCGGGTGAGTAAATAGGTGACCAATCCAAGGAACTTGATCAACTTCGAGTGTGTTATAAATACGAGAAGCTTATATACCGCAAATTTATTTAAGTTGGAATTAGTAGAAGGAGGTCTGTAAATGAAAATGTTTCGCCCCATAGTTTTATTCGCATTGGTGTTGAGTCTCTTTGCTATGGTGTTTGCTCAGGATGATGCCAATGAAGCCAAACGCCTGTTTAATGAGGGGAATAAGTTTTATCGTCAGGGGAATTATGAGAAGGCACTGGAAAGTTATCAGGGTGCAGTCGCAAAAGATCCCAACTTGGCGCTGGCCTATTACTGGATGGGAAATGTGTATAAGAAAAAGAAAGATTATGTCAAAGCTGAAAAGGCCTATCAAACAGCCATTGAGAAAGACCCACAACTGGTCAAAGCTTATGCAGCGCTGGGATATATTCAGTTAAGACAACGGAAATTTAATGAAGCACTGAATAGCTATAAAGCCGCCTTGAACATCGATGCTTCCAATGCGAAATCATATTGGGGTTTGGGGGAAATTTATCGCCATCAGAAAAATTATAACAAGGCGGTTGAAAATTATAAATTGGCCGTTGAAATGAATAACAAATATGCCCTTGCCTGGCAGGGATTAGGCGTCTCCTACATGGAATTGGGTGAATATCAGAAGGCTGCCGAGGCTTTTCAAAACGCAATCCAATATCATCGAAGCCGATCTTTAAAGGGAGACAATTACTTGCGATTGGGAGATGCTTATTTCAAAATGAAAAAGTATGACGAGGCTGAGAAAGCGTATAAGAATTGTCTTTCCTACGCCAAAAAAAGTGTGGTGAAAGCCGGGGCGAATTTTGGACTTGGAGAAATTTATAAATTGCGGAACCAGCCTCAACAAGCGATTGCTTATTATCAGGCAGCCAGCAAGGACCGAAACTGGAAACAGCGTGCGGAATATGAAATTGATTTGCTAAAGAATCCCGATAAATATGCCTATTAATAAAAACGTCATTATTAAAATCAAATTTTTAAGTTAACCAAACAGAAAGGAGTTCGTCGGAATTATGATTAATGTCAAAGTTCGAGAAAATGAATCTTTTGAAAAAGCATTAAAACGATTTACCAAAGCCTGTGAAAAATCAGGTTTGATGGCTGAAATCAAAAAACATCAGCATTACGAGAAACCCAGCGAACGTCGTAAACGTCGTTTGAATGCCGCCCGTCGTAAAATGCGTAAGTTAATGGCGGAATATCGCTAATATTTGCCATTACCCTTCACTCTTTTTACTGAAAGGATGTCTTGTTCATGGGCCTGGAAAAGAGATTAATGGATGACATGAAAGAGGCTCTCAAAGCCGGAGATAAATTGCGACTCGAGACCATCCGGAGTTTACGGGCTCAGATTAAGAATGCTCAGATTGCCGCCGGAAAGGAGCTCTCCGAAGAAGAACTTATACAGGTCTTAATGAGTGCGGCTAAAAAGCGAAAAGAATCCATTGAACAATTCAAAGCGGTTGGCAGAGAAGATCGAGCCGAGGAAGAATCCCGGGAACTGGAAATTATCGAATCGTACCTGCCCAAACAGATGACCGCTGAGGAAATTCAGGCTTTGGTTGAGCAGGTCATCACTGAGGTTGGCGCTTCATCTCCTAAAGATTTGGGCAAAGTCATGGGTGCCATCATGCCCAGGGTGAAGGGAAAAGCTGACGGCAAATTAGTTCAACAAATCGTTCGTGAAAAATTAAATTCCCTGTAAATGTATTATTTTGATATCATCATTCTGATCATTTTAGCAGGTTATATCATCAATGGTATTCGCAGAGGATTTTTTCATGAAGTATTGGGATTAGTTGGAGTTCTCGGCGGTATCATTGCAGGGGTGCTGGCCACCCCCTCTCTCAGTGAATTAATATGGGAATTTCTCCCTGACTTTCCGGACATAGCTATCTATCTGATCAGTTTCACCCTTCTCTTCACCGGTTTTTATTTTATCACCCGAGTGCTGGCAAATCTTCTTAAATCGCTTTCGGAAAATCTGTTTTTAGGTTGGCTCAACAATTTAATGGGGGGGCTTGCTGCCGGACTGAAAGGAGCCCTTTTTTTAAGTCTGGTATTCAGCTATATTGCCTTTCTTCCCTGGCAAAAATGGTTAGATGATGTAGAAGACGAAAGCCGCTTTTATAAACCTATCTATAAGTTTGTTCCGTTTCTCTATGAGACCATTGGATCACCGGATGAGTTACCGGATGAAGTGTGGGATATCCTGGAACACGGTGGACGGAAAATTTTGGAAGAGAAGATCGAAGACCTGAAAGATGAGATGGAAGATGCCGTAGATATCTGAGATGAGCAGAGAATCAGAAAAGAACCCCATGAACACACACGATACCGTATCCCTTCAACAACTTGAATTTTCACACATTTTAGAAGCCCTGTCTTCCCATATTTCCACCCCCTATGGGCAGGAAATTCTTGAAAAAGCAACCTTCTCGCAGGATGAAGAGATCGTCTCTCGGTGGTTGGCGGAGGTAGAACAGATGAAGGGGGTCCTCGAGGCAGGATACCACCCTCCTCTGAGCGGGTTTACCAATATCTTACCTTTGCTTCAAAAAATGCAACCGGAAGAAGCTTTTCTGGAGGCTACCCAGCTTCTGGAAATTAAAAACAACCTGCTGGGATTTGGAGAACTCCATCGTTTTTTTAAAGAACGTCAGGAAGAGGTCCCGCTATTATATGCCTATGCAAGGGGGATTCATTATCATCGCAAAATTATTAAGCAAATAGAAGGTTCTATAGATGATTCCGGAGAAATTTTTGATAATGCCAGTCCGGAATTGCGAAAAATCCGGGTAAAAATTCGATCTTTATTGAGTCAGCAGCGAAAGGTTCTGACTGAGGTTCAGAAACGGTATTCGGAATTTTCCCGGGAAGAAATTGTAACGCTCCGGGATGGTCGCCTGGTGCTCGGTATTTTACCCTCATTTGTAAATAGGGTGAATGGAGTGGTTCATGGTACCTCCTCCAGCGGGGGAACGGTTTTTGTCGAACCGATGGAGACCCTTAAAATTAGCAATCAGGTGCAAAACTTAAAAATTGAAGAACGGGTTGAAATCATTAAAATTTTGAAATTTCTAACCTCATTGCTTCGGGAAATTCGGGAAGATGTGCTTTTTGGCATCCACAATTTAACTCAACTGGATTTGATTCACGCCAGGGCACGACTGGCCATTCAGATGAGAGCATCCAAACCTCGATTAACGACGGACACCCGGGTAAACATCAAGGATGGGCGTCATCCGATACTGTTATTAAAGCATGGCTATGAAAACGTGGTTCCTCTGGATGTCACCCTGGGAGAATCTTTTCATACATTGATCATTACCGGACCGAATGCCGGAGGGAAAACGGTTGCCTTAAAAACCATCGGGCTCCTGCTACTGATGACCCAGATGGGATTGTTAATTCCGGCAAGTCCTGATAGCGAAATACCTCTTCTGCCGAAAATCTTGGTAGATATTGGGGACCGCCAATCGTTGGAGCAGGATTTGAGCACCTTTTCCGCCCATATTGTCCGGCTCCGCAATATTCTCTCCATGGCGGATAAGGAAAGCCTGGTGTTACTGGATGAAATTGGAACCGGCACTGACCCCCGTGAAGGAGCCGCTCTTGCCATCGCCATTTTATCTCACCTGGTGAAGAAAAAAATTTTAACCGTTGCCACCACGCATCATGGGGAGTTGAAGGCATTCGCACATCACCAGCCCGGGGTGGAAAACGCCTCCATGGAATTTGATCTAAACACCCTCCAGCCCACCTACCGTTTGCGAATCGGGATACCGGGCAGTAGCTATGCGTTTGCCATCGCCAGAAGATATGGATTACCGGAATCGATCCTTAAAGCCGCTCAAAAATATGTGGGTAAAGAAAAGGATCGGCTGGAAGAGGTGATCCTGGAGCTGGAGCGACGGATACAGGATCTGGAAAAGAAGCAGGCGGAATTAAGTGTAAAATTAAGCGAGGCGGAGGCCACACGGAAGTTATATCAACGGGAACTTGAACAGTTGAAAAAGAAAAAAACGGAACTCCAGAAACAAGCCGCGGAAGAGGCTGAGCAAATCCTCCGCAATGCCAATGCCTTAATTGAACGAATCGTCCAGGAACTTCGCGAAACGAAAGCGGATAAGTCGGTTATCAAGGCAGCCCGAGAGGCGGTAGCAGAAGAAAGAGAGAAGTTAACTGAATTACTGACAGAGCCACCGGAAGAAAAATCCACCACAGCTCTGGAAGCAGGTGATATCGTCTGGATTGAATCATTGGGAGAAAAAGGGGAGGTGTTGTCTGTCAATCCGGAGAAGCAAAAGGTGCAGGTGCAGGTTGGGAATGTGAAAATGACCCTTAATAACAGCGGTCTTAAAAAGATACCTCACGAACCAATGGCCCCCACCGTTACCCATCACTATAGCGGGAAAAAGATCGATAATCTATCCAGCGGGGTACCCCCGGAACTGGATTTGCGAGGCATGACCTGTGAAGATGCGCTTGAAGAGGTCGATCGTTATCTCAATGAAGCAATAGAGAGCGGATGGTCTGAGGTGCGAATCGTTCATGGCAAAGGCAGTGGTGTATTACGGAAGTGCGTGAATGATTATCTTTCCCGTGACAAACGGGTTCTTTCCAAACGGCTTGGGAAATGGGGAGAAGGAGATACCGGTGTAACGGTGGTGCAACTAAACGTTTCCTGATACCTTGCATTCAGCTTATCCTCTCTTTTTAGAAAAGAACCAAATAAAATTCAGTTTTTACTCATCACTCTGGCATATTAATATTGCTTTCGTTGATGATCCTGAGGTCATCTGCCATGATGAAAATCTCCTATTTTTTTCTTGTCTTGTTTTATAGAATTACCAAAATTGTGAGGAGGTAAAATACATAGTGAATAAACAAATCACTCTCAATTTTGATCATGAACCATCAAATTCATCAGGAGTGGATATGAAAACCAAGCGTCTTTTTTTAATTGATGGTACCGCCATATTCTATCGCTCCTATTTTGTTTTCTTAAAAAACCCTCTTATATCCCCCAAAGGGGAAAATGTCAGCGGTATTTATGGATTTACTCAGACGTTAATCAAAATTCTTCAGGAAGAGAAACCGGATTACATCGCAGTTGTGTTTGACTCCAAAGAACCAACCTTCCGCCATAAAAAATATCCGGAATACAAAGCCACGCGTGATAAAATGCCGGAAGATATGGTAGAACAGTATCCCCGAGTTCAGGAGGTGGTAAAAGCATTCAATATTCCGGTGCTGGAAGTGGATGGTTATGAGGCAGATGATGTGATGGGAACCCTGGCGAAAAAAGCGGAAAAGGAAGGGGTTGAAGTATATCTGGTAACCGGGGATAAAGACTTTATGCAACTGCTCTCTCCTCATGTAAAAATGTATAATATCCGTTCCGGAAGGGAAGTCAACATTATTGATGAGGATTATGTCAAACAGAAGATGGAGCTTTCTCCACAGCAGGTGGTGGATTTTTTAGCTTTAATGGGCGATACCAGTGATAATGTTCCGGGAGTGCCCAAAATTGGAGAAAAGACCGCGAAAACACTGTTGAGCACATTTGGCTCACTGGAAGCTATTTATGAAAATCTGGATAAAGTCACCAAAGCCTCCGTCCAGGAAAGTCTCCGCAACAATCGCAATCTGGCAGAATTATCACGGGAATTGGTGACTATCGATGTAAATGTCCCGGTGGATGTTAATCTGGATGATTTAAGGGTCAAAAAATATGATCGGGATAAAATTATCTCGCTCTTTCAGGAGTTTGGATTTAAATCACTTTTGCAACGGTTGGAGGAAGAAGGAGTAACGAAGGCTACGGATTATGATGAAAAGAAACAGAAATACACGCTGATTAACACCCCGGAATCATTGCAAGAATTAGCGAAGCATTTATCGAAGGTTGACTTTTTTGTTTTTGACACTGAGACCACCGGATTGAACACCTTCAGTTCTGACATTATTGGTATTGCGGTGTGCTGGAAACCCGAAGAAGCCTATTATATTCCAATTAGTGGTATTGGAAAGACCCTGGATGAAACCCTGGTAAAAGAAACATTAAAACCGATTTTTGAGAATCCGGCCGTTCGGAAAGGGGGGCAGAATATCAAGTTTGATGGGTTGATGTTGCATCAGCACGGGATTGGTTTGAAGGGGATAGATTTTGATACCATGATTGCCAGCTACCTGATCAACCCCGAGGGCAGGCAGAATAATTTGACCGCACTGGCGGAAAAATATCTCCAGTATCGAATGATCCCCATTGAACAATTAATTGGAAAGAAGGGCAAAAAACAAAAATCCATGGAAGATGTGCCGGTGGAAATGGTCTACCCCTATGCCTGTGAAGATGCTGACATTACCTATCGTTTGATTGAGATTTTGCAGAAGAAGTTAAAAGAAGTGGAGATGGAGGATTTGTTCCATCGGGTGGAAATGCCATTGGTAGAAGTGCTCTTAAAAATGGAGATCAATGGGGTCAGCCTGGATGTGGAATTTTTGAACAAGATGTCAAAGGAACTGGAACAAGAGGCCCATCAACTGGAACAGGAAATCCATCAGCTTTCGGGGGTGGAATTTAACATTAATTCTCCCCAACAGTTGGGACAGGTATTGTTTGAAAAATTGAAAATCCATGAAGAGCTGGGTATCCGACGCCCCAAAAAAACACCCACCGGGCAATATGCTACTTCGGAAGGGGTGTTGGTAAAATATAGCGCCCATCCTGTGGTAGATAAAATTCTGGAATATCGAAAATTGATGAAATTAAAATCCACTTATGTTGACGCCCTGCCCAGACTCATCAGCCCCAGAACCGGACGAGTTCATACCTCTTTTAATCAAACCATAACCGCTACCGGCCGATTATCCAGCAGTGACCCCAACCTGCAAAATATTCCCATCCGCGATGAAAGAGGGAGAACCATTCGACGGGCATTCATTCCGGCTAACGCCGAAGATTTTATTCTCTCTGCTGATTACAGTCAGGTGGAACTTCGGATGATGGCTCACCTATCCGGAGACCCTGCCCTGAAAGAGGCTTTTGAGCGAGGGGAAGATATACATACCACCACTGCGGCAGCAATTTTTAACATTGATCCCGGGGAAGTAACCCCTGAGCATCGTCGCAAGGCAAAAGAAGTGAATTTTGGCATCATTTATGGGATTTCGTCCTATGGGTTAGCATCACGATTGAATATAACCCCCGATGAAGCGCAACAAATTATTACCAATTATTTTGTGCGTTTCCCGGAAGTGAATCAATATATCATCCGGATTATTGCCTTTGCGCAACGGAATGGATATGTTACCACCATTTTGAATCGCCGGCGATATGTACCGGAAATTAATAGTCGCAATACTGCTGTTCGTCAGAATGCGGAACGAATTGCCATTAATACCACTATTCAGGGTAGTGCCGCAGACCTGATAAAACTGGCTATGATTAACATTCATCAGCGTATGGAGAAACAGAAACTGCAATCAAAGATGATCTTGCAGGTCCATGATGAACTGGTCTTTGAAGTGGCTGCCTCGGAAGTAAAGGTGATGGAAGAGTTGGTCAGGGAAGAGATGGAAAATGCCATTCAGTTGAATGTACCACTCAAAGTCGACATCGGGATTGGGAAAAACTGGTTGGAGGCACATTAGACCCCCGAAACTCGTGAAGTAACAAACTAATCTGTAACCAAATTAAGAGGAATCCCTATGAGTTATAATACTCGTGAAATCATGATTCGTGACACGCGAATTATCATTGGATTGCTCAGTATACTCAGTGTGATTGCTATTGGGATGGTCCTGTATCAGGCGCGAGCGATCGTGTTGCCATTTGCTCTGGCTCTGTTTATCAGCTACATTTTGAACCCTCTGATTTCTTTTTTCGAAAAAAGAAGGGTTCCTGTTTTTGTCTCCATTTTCATTGCGGTAATTATTACCTTCCTGCTGTTAGGTTTGCTGGGAGTGTTGATTAATACCAGCATCCAGTCCTTTGCAGCGGAATTCCCCAAGTATGAGAAGCGACTGGATATGATTTACAATAAAACTCTGGAGTTAATCAATATCCCTCCCAATGTCTTTAGTGGTGATATGGAGGCGAACGATCGTACTCAGTTGTTTGAAGCACTGGATAAATTGTCGATTACCGGCATCATCACCCAGTTATTCCGTTCTATTACCCGCTTTCTTTCCAACACTGTTCTGGTATTGCTTTGTCTGGTATTCATTTTGATGGGCCGGAACCAGTTAATTGCTAAATTAGATAGGGCTTTTAAACCACGATTAGCAGAGCGGTTAACTGATATTTGTACCAATATCAATATCCAGATACAGAAATACATTCTCGCCAAAACCCTTATTAGCCTGATTACCGCCCTCCTGTCAACAGTTGTTCTTTTTCTTTTTGGAGTGGAGTTTGCACTGATTTGGGGTATCTTAACCTTTCTATTAAATTTTATCCCCAATATCGGTTCATTTATTGCAACAATCCTCCCTCTCAGTATCGCTTTTATCCAATTTGAAAATTCGATTAATGTACTATGGGTGGCTTTGTGCTTAATTGGCATCCAGTTTATCATGGGCAATCTCTTCGATCCGCGTTTTGTGGGGCGAAGTATCAATTTAAGTCCCCTGGTGGTGCTGTTTTCATTAATTTTCTGGGGATGGCTGCTGGGGATGGTAGGAATGTTTCTGGCAGTGCCGCTTACAGTAGTCATCAAAATTATCTTTGAAAACATTGAATCCCTTCGCTTCCTGAGTGTCTTGATGAGCGCTCCGGTTGAGCATTAATTGTAATGGAAAATGGGCCTTAGAATTTATGAGCGCCAATCGGATACAAGTATTCATGGTCCCCGGGTATACCGGTTCAGGACCGGGACACTGGCAAAGTTTGTGGGAAGCCAGACATCCAGAATATCATCGGGTAGAGCAGAAGGATTGGTTCCACCCCCATCTGGAAGAGTGGGTAGAGCGGGTTGCCCTTGCTGTGAAGGGAATCCCTGGTCCGGCGGTGGCGGTTGGGCATAGTCTGGGATGCATTACTTTAATTCATTATCTCTCTCGTTATCCGGAGGCTCCTCTCTGTGGGCTGTTGCTGGTTGCTCCGGCAGATGTGGAAAGAGAGAGTGCTCCGGAACCAGTAAAAGGTTTTGCCCCGAT